>JACZSI010000056.1 GCA_022574265.1 Chloroflexota bacterium
GTGCCGCAGCTCCCACACCGGTACTCGTAGATGGCCATTCGATGTCCCTCCGTGCGCCGCAGCCCATCCTAGCGCAAGCCGAGCGCTCGCGCGCTCCCCGAGTTGGGGGCACGGCGCGGTATGCTATGCGCGCCGAGGGCGGGGGCCCGTAGCTCAGGTGGTTAGAGCGGCCGGCTCATAACCGGTTGGTCGCAGGTTCAAGTCCTGCCGGGCCCACCAGGCCACTGCGTGCCGGAGGGGTCCGTGTCGGCCGGGCCAGCTACACGACGTAGTGCTCGTTGGGATACTCGGCGGCGTACCGGTCTCTCCTGTCCACGACCACGGTCACGATTCTGGACCCCTTCTCCATCGTTCTGGCCATCTCGATGGCGGCACACACGTTGGCTCCGGACGACATGCCGCAGTACAGACCTTCCTCCCGGCATAGCCGGTCGGCCATCGCCTTGGCCTCGGCATTCCCGACCGTGACCTCGTCGTCCATGACGTTGCCGTCGAGAAGGTCTTCGATCAGGAACCGCAACTCGGGGACGCCGAAGCTCGCCAGGGCCTTGTGGACCGCCCGCGAGCGTACCCACTCGATCCGCGGATCGTCCGTGGGCACCACGCCGGTCACCCGCAGGCCGGGGTGTGCTTCCTTGAGGGTCTGGGCCACGCCGAGCAGCGTGCCTCCGGTGCCGACCGACGCTACCCAGCCATCGATCCTTCCGTCCATCTGAGCGAGGATCTCCCGCCCGGTGCCTTCCCGGTGCGCCCTCGTGTTGTCGACGTTGCACAACTGGTTGGCCCACCAGTGCGAGGGGTCGCTTCGTTGCAGGTCGTAGCACTGCTTCATCCGGATAGCGACGAAGGTCGCGGCTCTCTCGATGCCTTGCAGCTGATCGGCACCTTCGACGTGCTCGTTCAGATCGATGGGAGTCACCGTGCAGCCGTAGAGCCGAGCGATGCGGATCCGGTCCGTGGGGTCGTATGAGCTGGAAAGCTGCGCGGGTAGGAACAAACGGACGTCGTATCCCTTGACGGCCCCGACGAAAGCCAACGCCGGTCCCGTATTGCCGGTCGACTGATCGACGATCGTCCCGCCGGGCTTGAGCTCCCCCCTCTTCTCCGCTTCCTCGATCATGGTGAGAGCCATGCGGTCCTTGATGCTCCCACCAGGATTCGTGAACTCGCACTTGGCGTAGATGTCGACGCCCAGGTGATCCACGACGCGATTCAGCTTCACGAGAGGGGTGTTCCCTATGTGGTCAAGGATCGACACGGTTTTGGTCATCTCCTCATCTCCGTCCCGGCGGCGCGCCGGCGTGATACCGCACCGGCCTGATCGAGCGTTAGCTTGATGCCGCGCGGCATCACCGGCAGCATGGTGCGCGAGGCGTGCTTTGCGTCGTGTCCCGCATCGGCACCCACACGTGCTTGGTGACCCCTCATCGCGAGCACGTCCTCATCGTCGCCCGTGGTGGGTGCCGTCAGGGGGCGATGTATCCGATGAGCAGCGCCGGCCGGTTCGCTTCCTCGGGGTTCTCGCGGGACTCGAAGCGCTTCGCGGACTGCCGCTCCTTCTCCTCGTTCCCCAGCACCAGCCACCCGTGGTTGCGCGACGGGTCGTCGAGCCAGCCCTGCACGTCGGCGACCATCCGGGGCGTCGACCCCCAGGTGACGATCGCGACCTCTCCGAGCTGCGGGCGGCCCACGACCGCGGAGGCGCTGACCTCCGGGCTGAAGTCGCCTCCCGGCGTGGCCCACCGCTCGGCGTCGAAGGAGCGGTGGACCCACGTTGCGTCGCCGTCGGCCGAGTCGGCGCCGGAGCCCTCGCCGCTGCCCGCCATCGAGGCGCCCTCCCCCCAGCTTGCCGTGGCCCGGTGCACCTCGGATGGCTCGTCCTCGGCCTTGGTGCGCGAGAGGGACATGACGAGCCGCGCGCTCACGATGGTCGCGCCCGCCGGCACGGTGCCGGCGACGTCGAAGGCGACCAGCGCGCGGCGCTTATCGCGGCCCCCGGTCACGCCGATGAACAGGAACTCTCCGGAGCCGTTGGCCACGAGCCCGTTGTCCTGCTCGTAGAGCGTCGCGTCCTGGACCGCGGTCAGGCGCACCTGCGTGGCGCTTGGTACCGGCGTCGGTGTCGGCGTCGGAGACGGCGTGGGCGTGTGCGTCGGGCGCGGCGTGGGGGTGGGAGCGGTGCTGGGAGTGGGAGTGGCGGCCGGCGCGGCCGTGGGCGTCGGCGTTGGGACTGACGTCGGCGTCGGCGTTGCCGTCGGGTCGGCCTGGCCGCAGGCCGTCAGCAGCCCGAGGCCCATGAGCGCGATCCCTATCCAGCGCAGCCGCATGGGGAGCATTGTAGCGACACAGGACGCGCCGCGTCCGCCGCCGTCGCCTTCGGCGGCCCTAGGGTATGGACGCGCCGTGGGATTCGCGCAACCATGATTGCGAGGGTGCGCGGATGAACGATGCTCGGCCCGGGGGCTCCATACTGATCGTGGACGACGAGGCCGCCTCGCCCCTCGTCAGCGCCGTCCGCCGCGGCCTCGAGAAGGAGGGCTGGCGGACGGTCGTCGTCGAGCCGGAGGAGGGCTGGCGCTCGGGCGAGGACTTCGAGGCCGCGGCCCTCTATGCGATCGAGGAGAGCAGGCCCGACGGCGTGCTGCTGGACGTGCGGTTCGGGGACCACCGCGACGACCTGTTCAAGGGCCTCGACATCCTCCGCAAGATCGTCACGGAGCATCCCAAGCTGCCGGTGCTCATGTTCACGCAGTACACGCAAGGTCCCGACCGCGAGACGGCGGTGCGCAGCACCCTGCGGTGGGACGCGCCCGTCGACTTCATCGACAAGCTGGCGAGTCCCGAGGAGGTCGTCCTCCGGCTCCGGCGCCTGATCGGGACCGCGCCCGAGGTCATACGGGTGGGAGCCCGCATCACGCTGAACGTCTCCACGAAGACGGTGGAGGTTGCGGGCACGTTGATGAGCGAGATCTCGGGGATGCGGTTCGAGATCCTGCGGGAGCTGGCGGTGGCCTGGTATCGCAGCCCTGGGCAGCTCGTCCCGTTCGCGACGCTGGAGCGCTATTCGGAGGGCGAGGACGCGCGCGCGTCGCTCCGCGTGCGCGTGCGGGAGATCAAGGACGCGCTCGGCAAGGCGCTCGGAGAGCGCCTCGGCGCGGGGGACCTCATCATCAACGTGCGGGACCAGGGGTACCGCCTCGTGCCGAAGGACTGATCCGGTGCTCGAGCGGTGGATGGGATCGAGACCCCTCAGAGTGGCCGCGGCCGTCCTCGTCGTCGCCGGCGCCCTCGGCGTCGTCCTCTCCCCGCTGCTCGGAGAGACGGTCTCGGAGGAGAGCCTCTGGGGCGTCGAGCCGCTCGCCTACGTGGGCGGCCTGCTGCTGATCGCCGGCCTCGCCGTGCTCACGGCCTCCTACGCGCTGCCGGGCGTGCTGCCGGGGATGTTTGGCAAAGGCGGTACCGCGAGCGGAGGGCCGGCGCACACGCCCGAGCGGTGGAGCGAGATCACACAGCAGTACTTCGAGGTGTTCCATCACGACCTGGGGCGCCCGCTCAGCCGGATCGTCGGCAAGGAGCGGGAGCTGCGGGCCGTGCTCGAGGCCCGGTCCGGGACGATCGACCCTGCCGTGGCCGACCTGCTGGACGAGATCGAGCGCCAGGGGCCGAACTTCCGGCTGATGATGTCCAACCTCCAAGTGCTGATCCAGCTCGAGGCCGGGCCAGCGCCGGGGCGCGATGACGCCGTGGAGCCCGCCGAGGTGGTGCGCAAGATCGTCGAGCGCTACAACGCGGTCGCGGGCGAAATGGGCAAGCAGATCACCTGGTGGTCGGAGCCTGCTGAGTTCGGCATCGTCTACTCGGACGGCTCGGCGATCGAGCACATCGTCACGAACCTCGTCGACAACGCCGTGCGCTTCGCCGGCGCGCAGGTCGAGGTGAAGCTGACCCAGAATCCCACCCACTTCTTCGTGCGGGTGTGGGACGATGGACAGGGGATACCCGCCCACTACCTCCAGCACCTCTTCGATAGGGGCTGGACCCCAGAGTCCGCGCGCCGGGACGAGAAAGTCAGCTCCGGCCTGGGTTTGTTCATCGCGCAGACGCTGGCCGGCCGCCAACGGGGCGAGCTCACGGTGGAGAGCGTGACGGCGCCCGACCCCGACCACCACACCGGGTTCCTGCTGAGCCTCCCGCTGGGCTCACCGGCCGGAGCCCCGTCCGCGTAACACCGCCGTAACGCACGGCACCGGAGTATTGTCAGGGCCATGCTGCGTCCCGAGATCGATCCCGTGGAGGCCTCCTCGTGAACCGGCTCATGCTTGCGGGCGCGCTCGGCGCGCTCCTGATCGTCACCGCCTGTGCGCGGGAGATACCGAGAGACCCCACGCCGACGCCCCGGCCTCCCGCCGCGACGGCAACCCCCACGCTGACCGCCCCTCGTGACATCGAGCAGCTGTTCCGGCAGGGTCGAAACATCTTCGCCGAGGGCGGATGGCAGGAGGCCGTACCGCTTTTCACCCAGGTGCTCGATGCAGATCCAGCTCACACCGACGCCGCCTACTATCGGGGCCGCTCCTATCTGAATATCGAGCGGTATCGGGAGGCCCTCGCCGACCTCACGACCGTCCTCGCGGCGGACCCCGGGAACGCGAATGCGTACTACTATCGCGGCCGGACCTACCGTGAGCTCGCCCGGTACCAAGACGCGATCGGTGACTTCACCCAGTCGTTGGAGCTGGACCCGCAGCTCAGCGGCGCCTACTACTACCGCGGCCGCTCCTTCCGCAGCCTCGACCGCCACCCGGAGGCCATCACCGACCTCACGCGAGCCCTGGAGCTCGACCCCCGGCTCAGCGCCGCGCTCTACTACCGCGGCCGCTCCTACCTCGAGCTGGATCGATTCACCGAGGCGACGGTCGATCTCACGGATGCGCTCGCGGCCGATCCAGGGAGCGGCGCGCCCTACTACTACCGTGGACGGGCCTATCTGAGCCTGGACCGGTTCTCCGATGCCGTCGCGGACCTGACCAACGCGCTGAGCGCGGACCCCCAGAACGGCGCCGCTTACTACTATCGCGGCCGGGCCTATCTCGGCCTCGACCGCTTCTCCGATGCCGCCGCCGACCTGACGACGACGCTCGACGCTGACCCCTCCAACGGTGCCGCCTACTACTATCGTGGCCGGGCCTATCTCGGCCTCGACCGCTTCTCCGAAGCGGCTGCCGACCTGACGGCGACGCTCAGTGCGGACCCCTCGAACAGCGCTGCCTACTACTACCGTGGGCGCTCGTATCTAAGCCTCGGGCGGTTCACGGAGGCCGTCTCCGATCTCACGGCCGCGCTGCGGTCCGGCGAGGCGTTCGCGGCTGCGTACTACTACCGGGGCCGCGCGAACCTGGGCCTCGGCGTCTTCACCGAGGCCGTGGCGGATCTGACGAGTGCGCTGGACGCCGACCCCAACAACCACGCCGCGTACTACTACCGCGGGCGCTCCTACCTGAGCCTGAACCGGCTTCCGGAGGCCATCGCGGACCTGAGCAGCGCCATCGCGGCGGACCCGCGGAGCGGCGCCGCCTACTACTACCGCGGCCGCGCCCGGCTCGCGCAGGACAGCTTCGCGGAAGCCGTCGCGGACCTCACCACGGCGCTGCGCCTCGACCCGCAGAACAGCGCTGCCTACTACTATCGCGGTCGATCGTATCTCAGCCTCGACCGGTTCTCGGAATCCATCGCTGACCTCACCAAAGCGCTCGCCGCGGACCCGCGTAGTGGCGCCGCCTACTACTACCGCGGCCGGGCCCAGCTTGGCCTCGACCGTTTCTCGGCCGCGGCCGCCGACCTGACCAGTGCGCTTGCGGAGGACCCCGGTCTCGATGTCGCGTACTACTACCGCGGGCGTGCCTACCTTGGCCTCGAGCGGGCTCCCGAGGCGGTCGCGGACTTCACCGCGGTGCTGCTGTCGGACTCCCCGCTGACGCTCGCCTACTACTACCGTGGTCGCGCTTACCTCGACCTCGAGCAGTACGCCGACGCCGTGGCCGACCTCACGAGCGCCCTCGCGGCGGACAGCACGCTCAACCTGGCGTACTACTACCGCGGACGAGCCCACCGCTCGCTCGGTCAGCTCACCCAGGCGGTCGCCGACCTGACGAAGGCGGTCCAGTCGGACCCGCAGCTCACGCTGGCCTACTACTACCGCGGGCGCGCGCTCCGGAGTCTGGGACAGTTCCCCGAGGCCATCGCTGACTTCACCGAGACGCTCGAGGCCGACCCGCAGTTCTTGCTTGCTTACTACTACCGCGGGCGGGCCAACCGGACGCTGGGTCAGTTCGCCGAGGCCATCGCGGACTTCGACGCGGCGATCGAGCTCGACCCACAGCTCCACCTGGCCTACTACTACCGCGGACGTTCGCTCCGCAGCCTTGAGCGGCTGCCGGAGGCGGTGGCTGACTTCACGACGGCCATCGACCTCGACCCCAAACTCGGCATCGCCTACTACTACCGCGGGCGGACGCTGCGTACCCTCGGCCAGACCGGCGAGGCCAGGGCGGATTTCCAGACCGTCGTGCAGATCTCGACGAGTGAGACGCTCGTGGAGCTGGCTCAGGCGCAGCTCGATCTGCTGGGAACGGCTTCGTAGAGTGGCTAACGCCATTGCGCCACTCCGTAACACAGCGGTAATGCAATCGGTGGGAAAGTAGTACGTGACACCACCGATTCAGGTTGTAGGAACCGAAATGAACAGCCTACGATCCGCTACGACGCTGACCCGCAAGACCATCCTGGCACTCGTCACCCGCGTCATGGGTGTGACTGCCCTCGCCTTCGTACTGATGCTCGGTGCGGCGGCCGTGCGGACTGACGAGCTGCAGCTGCCGGGAAGCGACCTGGCGGCGCCCGCCGTCGTTCGGGCCGCCGTTCACGATGACGGCAACGGTGACGGTGACAACGGGGACGGCCCGGACTCGCCTGACGGCGACGACGACCCGGACCCCGACCCGGACTCGCCCGACAGCCCCGACTCGCCGGACAGTCCCGACTCGCCCGACAGCCCCGACTCGCCGGACAGCCCCGACTCGCCGGACAGCCCGGACTCTCCCGACAGCCCGGACTCGCCGGACAGCCCGGACTCGCCCGACGTGGACAACAGCGGCAGCGGCAACTCTCGCGACCCGGATTTCGTTCCCCGCGGGACGGACACAGACGACGCTGACACCGACGTGCCCGACAGTCCGGACTCGCCCGACGTGGACAACAGCGGCAGCGGCAACTCCCGCGACCCGGATTTCGTTCCCCGCGCGACGGACACAGACGACGCGGAGTAGCCCGGCCGAACGCAACAGACGCGATCGACTGAACCGCCCCGGCGGCGACGGGCACCGGGGGATGCTGACAGGATGGAGAGTATCGACCCGTCGACAAGAAGGCCCAGGAGCGCATGATGTCCTCCCCACCGCTTGAGCCGGCCACGGCACTCCCGGCGGACACCGCGCTACCTGGGCTTTCCTTGCTCTTCGACGGCGACTGGGTCTGGCAACAGTTCTGCACCCGCTTCGGCACGCCTGAGGAGACGCCGAAGCGGGTTCGCATCCAACAGCTCAGCTATCAGCCAGGCCGCCGCGCCCTCGTCAGCTACGTCGTCGAGCAGTCCGACACCCAGTGGCTCGTCGACGACCAGTTCGCGATCGAGCTGAGACCCGGCAAGCCGGAGCTGCTCTTCCGCTATCCGGACGATCCCTTCCTGCCGGGGCTTGCCGTGGCGGCATCGCCGATCGAGGCGCACAAGCTTCTGGCCAAACACCTGCCCATCTCTCCGCACCGCGTCCTGGTCGAACCGGTGCGCTACCGTCCCGGAACCCGAGCCGTGCTCCGGCATGTCGTCCATTGGGGACCCTCGCGGAAGACGCGGACTACGCTGTTCGCTCGCGTGATGCCGCCGGCACGGCTCCCGCGCCTCCTCGCCGCGGCGGCACTCGCGGACCGGTCCGGTTTCAGCCTGCCGCCCATCGTCGGCAGCTGGTCCGAGGGCGGCGTGGTCTGGATGAGCGAGGTCCCGGGCGAGACGCTGCGCGAGCGTATCCGGAGCGGCACGGCACCCGAGCCTGACCGGGTCCTCGACGCACTCGTGCCCCTGTGGGAGACGCCGCTCAAGGCGGACGAGGGCCAGTCCCTCGATGTGGCGGGCGGCTACAGGTCGACGGAACGGCTGCTGACCCACGTGTTGGAGCACCGAGAGGCCGCGCTGCAGGCGCTCTCCGAGGTCACGGGCGTGCTCGGGCCGTTCGCGAAGGCCTGGCATCCCTCGACGCTGGCGCACAACGACTTCCACGACGATCAGGTCCTGATCACGCCGGCCGGGCATCTCGCGCTCGTTGACTTCGAGGAAGTCGGCCCAGGCGACGCTCAGTTCGACGTAGCGAACCTGTTGGCCCACCTGCACTGGATGGCCCGCTTCGGCAGGTCGCCGAAGGCATGCGAGGCCTACCGGGCTGGCATCCGGTCCGCCGCGTTGCAACGCTTTGGCTGGGATGCGCGTGAGCTAGACGTGCGCGAGGCCTACGGCATCTTCCGCCTCACCTCAAACCCCGTGCGCCAGATGCGGCGTGACTGGGCTTCGCGCGTGGAATCGGGGCTTTCGCTTGCAGCCGAAGTGCTGGGACCAGCGGCCTAGCGCACCGCATTGGACCCGGCCACCGGAGAGACAAGCCGGCGTTGGGTTCGCGCTACTGTACGAAAGTACGTAGTCACGTGGGCATATCGGGCACTAGCGTGCGGCATGGCAGCCGCCATCCCCGCGAACGCTATTCCCCGAGTTGCCCATCCCGATGAACCGTTCGCCAAGTCTCTCCACTGATGAGCGCCGACGCGCGCTCAGAGACGGACTGTGGATCAACCTCTTCGCCGCCGCTGTGCTCGGCTTCGTCTTCGGACTGGCGCTGTGCGTCTGGGTAACCGGGCGTTGGGAGACCCTCGCGGTCGCGGTGGGCGGCGCCGTTTCCCTGGCGCTCGGTACCTTCGCCATCGTGGCATCGTCGGCTCGATGGCTCGTGAGTCGGTTCCCCACGGCCTCGCCCGCGCTCCTGGCGTATGGGGCCCGAGGCCTGATCGCCTACGCGATATCCGTCCCGGTTGTGTGGGCCCTTCCGGCACTCCTCGGGGACGACGTGATGCCATGGTCGATCGTCCAGACCTATCCCTACCTGGGCGGGGTCGTGATCCTCATCACGGCGACGTCGCTGGGGCTGTACTCCCGCTTGCAGGTCGAAGTCACCGCGCACCGGAAGGCAGCGATGGATCTCGAAGCCACGCTCAGCGAGCTGAGTGCCGCCTGGCAGCGGCTGATGGGATTGCTACGGCCGGGTGGCTCGGCGTGAGCGACAGCGGCACGGCCCGTCCGGCCCCGTCGCGCCCAGCGCCACGTCTGCACGTCCTGATCGTTGACGACGACCCCAACGCGCGGGAGTTCATGACCAGGGCTCTGACGCGCGATGGCCACGTCGTCGATACGGCATCGAGCGGGGATAACGCCTGGCGCCAGCTCCAGGCCGCGCGCTTCGACTGCGTGGTCATGGACCTCCGCATGCCCGGCATCGACGGCCCGGAGCTGCACCGCCGCATGGAAGAGATCGACCCAGAACAGGCCGCCAGGTTCATCTTCGTGACCGGGGATACGTTCAGTGCCGAAACGCTCGCATTCGCGGACGCGGCGCCTGAGTCGTCTCTGATGATGAAGCCTGTCGACCTCGCCGCGCTCCGCCGCCGCGTGGCGGACCACCGGCCCCGCGACCGCTCCTAGCTGCAGCACCTCGATGGGCCGTTGCCTCCCGCCGCGCCGGTGGATAGGATGGCGTCAGACGGGCGCTGGGCGCCATGCCGGCGCGTGGAAGGCGTGACGCAGGAGGGAGTCATGGCGACGCGGATCTGGCGAGACGGATTGCTCCGGCTCATCAGGGATGAAGCCGCCCAGCTCGTGGAGGTGCTCCCTCCGCCCGAGTTCGAGAATGAGCACATCGAAGGGGCGATCAGCATCCCGCTCAAGGATCTTGACCGGGATGCCAAGGAGCGCTTGGATCCCGGCCGTCCCGTCGTCGTCTACTGATGGGACGCGCTCTGAGACATGAGCCCACGGG
>JACZSI010000200.1 GCA_022574265.1 Chloroflexota bacterium
CCGAGCCCCGGGTCGGCGGCCTACGGCGCGGCGAAGGCCGGCGTCATCAACATGAGCCTCACGATGGCGTCGGAGTGGGGGCCGGAGGTCCGCGTGAACGTCATCGCCCTGGGGGGCATCGAGACGCCGCACCGGCCGCGCTGGGTCGACCTCGACCAGCCCGAGCGCGTCAGCGACACGCCGACCTCCGCGATGCGGCGGCTCGGCACGCCGGAGGAGCATGCGGCGACGGTCGTTTGGCTATCGAGCGACGGCGCGGGGTACATGACGGGGGCCGTCATCGACGCGCACGGGGGCCGGATCCGGTAGGCACGCGGCGGCCTCGTTCCGCGTGACGTGGGTGCCGCACGACCCTTTCGACCATCCCCCCGTCCCCCTTCCTGGCCAGGAAGGGGGTGGTAAAGCCGAGTACGGGGGACACCCCCGTGCCCCCGGCAGAGGGGCTCGGCCCCTTCGACAGGCTCAGGACAGGCTCTCTGCACTCCCCCTGTGGGGCGGAGCTTGGCACACGGCGAGCGACCGTCGAGACCTTCGGCGTGAGCGGTGCCGCGCAGCCGCTGGCTCGTACTTCGAGAGCCTCAGCACGAGCGGGTTCGTGGGCGAACGCAGATCCTTCTAGCGCCCTTCCGTCGACAAGCTCAGGACATGCTTCGACGGGGCTCACGGCAGGCTCTCTGCACTCCGTGCGGGGTCCGCGCCGCGGGGACGGCAGCTTGCCCGTTGCACCGCGTCCGTCTTGCGGGTCCAGGGTGCTGCCGTGGCTAGGGCAACCCCAGCTCGTCGGCGAAGCGCATGATGTGGCGGACCGTGGCCTCGGGCTGCTGCTCGTGGACGTAGTGCGCCGCGCCGGGAACCGCCTCGCCGCCACGGATGTCGTCCGCCACCTGCCGCCACGCATCCAGTACCGGCGCGCCACCGACGGGGCCGTCGGCGCCCCAGATGAAGTACATCGGCGTGCGTATCCGCGCGCCCGAAGCCGTCTCCTCGGCCCACTTCTCGCGGTCGCCCTCCAGGGCCGCACGGTAGTCCGCGAGGACCGCCTCCGTCGTGCCGGGCTTGGAGAACTGCTCGACGTAGAAGGCCCGCTGCTCCGGACTCAGGTGCGGGTTGCGGTCCAGGAACAGGCCGAAGAAGAGGCCGGGGTCCTGGCCGATGATCTGCTCGGCCACGCCGCGCTGGCGGAAGAAGTCGAAGTACCAGGTGCGTCCCGTCGGATCGCGGCGGCGATCGACGTTCGCCCCCTCGGCGATGCCGTCGATGATCATGGCGCCGCGCACGCTCTCTGGGTGGTCGGCGGCAAGCCGGCGTGCGACGGGCGCGCCCTTGTCGTGGCCGACGACGAGGAACTCCTTCCAGCCGAGGTGCTGCGTGAGCTCGAGGGCGTCCTGCGCCATGTGGGCGTTGTCGTAGGCCGCCGGGTCCGACGGCCGGTCGGAGTCGCCGTAGCCGCGGCGGTCGGGCGCGACGACGGTGAAGCGCTCGGCGAGGGCCGGCGTGACCTGCGCCCAGGTGCGCCGCGTGCGCGGGAAGCCGTGCAGCAGGAGTAGCCCGAAGCCGTCGCCGGTGCGGTCGTACGCGACGCGGATGCCGTTGACGTTCGCGTAGAGTGGGGCGTCGGCCATGGCTACTCCACCTCCGTCCCCAGGTAGGGAACCTGGTGCTCGAGGTAGACCTCGCGCTGCTGCTCGGACGAGGCGATGATGGCGAGCACGACCTCCTGCGTCGCCTTGCCCCAGCGCGCGTCGTGGACCCGCAGCGGCGATCCGGTGGTGATGGCGCGGTGCATCTCGTCGACCTCGACTGCCGTGTAGCGGCGGGTGTAGCCGGGGACGTCGATGTGCTCGGTGCCGGTCTCGCCGTAGACGGCCACGCCCGTCGGCGTCTGGCGCATCGCGCCGTGCTCGCAGCTGACGAGCGTCAGGCCGAAGAAGGCGTGGCGCCGGTCCGGGGCCGGCCGGTGCTCGATCGGCCGGCGCGCCGAGCCGCCGTAGCGGGTGGACTCCTTGTATGCCTCCTCGGCCGAGGCGTCCGCGAAGCCGGCGCTGCGTGCGCGCGTCGCGGCGTGCATGCCTGGGTCGAGCGGCATGCCCCCCATGGTGGTGCCGTAGGTCAGCTCGGAGCTGTCGAAGTGGGCGTAGCCGTCGTAGACCATCGTGGCGGCGTGGCCGTCCTCGAAGGCGAGGAATGCCGTGTAGCTGCCGTCGATCGGCCGCGCGGAGTCGGCGACGTTCGCCGTGGCGCGCACGCTTTTGACCATGCCACCGCCGATCATGCGCAGGATGTCCACCTGGATCGGCCCCTGGCGCCTCACGATGCTGCCGCCGCGCTCCTGCATCAGCTCGTCCGGCGTCCGGGGGCGGTAGACCCAGTCGCTGTAGAGCATGGTGTGCAGCATCACGGGCTTGCCGAGCCGTCCGCCGTTGGCGATCTGCGCCATCTTCAAGACCGGTGGGTCGAGGCTCTGCGTGTGGCCGACGAGCACGTGGACGTCGTTGCGCTCGGCGGCCTCGATGACGCGGTCGCACTCTTCGAGCGTCAGGCCCATGGGCTTGTCGAGCATGACGTGCTTGCCGTGCTCCGCGGCCACGATGGCGT
>JACZSI010000057.1 GCA_022574265.1 Chloroflexota bacterium
CGCGCGCCCTCGAAGCCACTCGACGAGGGTTCGATCGAGCGCCACGTGCGCGAGGCGCTCCGGGGCTTCTTCCAGGAGCAGACCGGCCGGCGCCCGATGATCGTGCCGCTGCCCATCGAGATGTAGCCGCGCGCGGTTCGGCCCCGAACCGCACTGCCTTTTGGCCCCCCGTGCGCTATCGTTAGTCGTGCCATGAGACGACTCCTGCCCAGCCGCTTCCTCATCCTCGCGCTCCTCGTGGGCGCCGGGGCCGTGGCGCTCGTCGTGCGGTTCCAGCCCGCGTGGGCGATCGACCCGCTGCGGACGGCCGCCGAGCGCGTCCTGACGGAGCTCGGTGTCGGCGTCGTGCCCATCGCGCTGTGGGGGCTCTGGGTCGCCTACCTGCTCATCTACCGCACGCTCGCCCTGTTCCGGCGGTGGCGGTGGGTCCTCGGCAGCGCCGCCGTCATCGCCGCGCTCCAAGGCACGCTCGGCTATGTCGAGGCCGGCCTGCCGCTCGTCGGCACGGTGAGCCTGGGCGGCGACGCGGGGGCGGCGGTGCAGGGCGAGAACACGGCGCTCGGCTACCTGCGCACCGCAGGCCTCTGGGCGGCCGGCGTCTCGCTGCTCGCACCGTCGCTCGTGCGGCGCGTCCTCGGCCGCACGGCGCGCGGCTCGGTCCAGGCGTACCGGCGCGCGCCCGTGCACCGCGGGATCGGCTGGACGCTGGGGCTGGCGGTCCGTCAGGCTGCGGCGCCGCTGCGGAGAGCGCGCGAGCGGCGGCGCGGCACGAAGCTCGCTCGCGAGCTCGGGAGCTTCTTGGACGCGAACCCGGCCCCGCCGCCGGAGCAGCCCGACGCCGCGCCTGAGGCTCCACCCGAGGCGCCTCCGGCCGAGGACGAGGTCACGGCCGCGACGCCCGAGCCGGAGGCGCCCGTCAAGGCACCGCCGCGGGCACGGGCGGCGAAGAGCGGCGAGCGCTGGACGCTGCCCGCCCTCGACCTGCTGGCGCCCGGCGCGCCCGCATCCGCCGTCACCGAGGAGCACGAGGCGACCGCGCGCCTCATCGAGTCGGCGCTGGCCGAGCACAGCGTGGAGGTCCGAGTCGCGGAGATCCGGCCCGGGCCAACGGTCACGATGTTCGGCCTCGTGCCGGGCTGGCAGCGCCGGCGGCGCCCAGCCGGACGCAACCGCGGCGACGATGGCGGCAGCGACGCCGAGGAGATCGGCAACCGCGTGCGCGTCGACGCGATCATCGCGCGGGAGAAGGACCTGGCGCTGGCGCTCGCCGCGCCGAGCCTGCGCATCCAGGCGCCGGTCCCCGGCGAGTCGGTCGTCGGCATCGAGGTCCCCAACCGCAGCTCGTCGACCGTGGCGATCCGCGCCGTGATGGAGTCGCCCGCGTACCGCAGCCTGGCCGAGCGCGACGGTCTGCCCGTCGCGCTCGGGCTCGCGTCGGCGGGAGAGCCGGTCGTCGTCGACCTGGTGGACATGCCGCACCTGCTCATCGCCGGCGCCACCGGCAGTGGGAAGAGCGTGTGCATCAGCAGCATCATCGCCTCGCTCATCACCCACCGGGGGCCGTCCGACCTCCGGCTGATGCTGGTCGACCCCAAGCGCGTCGAGCTGACCCCTTTCAACGGCATCCCGCACCTGGTCACGCCGGTGGTGGTCGAGCCCGACCGCGTCGTGCGGCTGCTCCGCGGTGCGATCCAGGAGATGCTGCGGCGCTACCGGCTGCTCGAGGACGCGGGCGTCCGGAACATCCAGTCGTACAACCGCAGCCCGAAGGCGGCGGAGCACCTGCCGTACTTCGTGATCTGCATCGACGAGCTCGCGGACCTGATGATGACCTCGGCCTTCGACGTGGAGCAGGTGCTGTGCCGCCTCGCGCAGCTAGGCCGCGCGATCGGCATCCACCTGGTCGTGGCGACGCAGCGCCCTTCCGTGGACGTGGTCACGG
This sequence comes from Chloroflexota bacterium, assembly GCA_022574265.1. Taxonomy (GTDB): domain Bacteria; phylum Chloroflexota; class Dehalococcoidia; order Lucifugimonadales; family Australimonadaceae; genus JADFRC01. The sequence goes on from JACZSI010000057.1 coordinate 1,943, forward strand.
GGCTCATCAAAGCGAACTTCCCGAGCCGCATCGCGTTCGCCGTGGCCTCGCAGGTCGACTCGCGCACGATCCTCGATACCGTTGGCGCCGACCGGCTGCTGGGCCGCGGCGACATGCTGTTCCTCTCCTCCGACGCCCCCAAGCCGCGCCGCGTGCAGGGGGCGTTCGTCTCCGACGAGGAGACGGAGCGGCTGACGGACCACTGGCGGACGCACAAGCCGATCGAGGTCCAGGACATGCCGCTCGAGGAGCTGGCGATAGCGGCGGAGGTCGTGCAGGCGGAGGCGCAGAGCAACGAGCCGTTGGACGAGACCGACTCGCTGTACGACCGCGCGCTCCAGCTCGCGAGAACGAACGGGCAGATCTCGACGTCGCTGCTCCAGCGTCGGTTGCGGATCGGCTACCCGCGCGCGGCGAGGCTCATGGACCAGCTGCAAGACGAGGGCATCGTGGCGTCGAGCGCGGAGCCCGGCAAGCCGCGGGAGGTCCTGCAGCGGCCGTCGGGGTGAGGCGAGCGGCTTACGGCGCGGCTTCGGGCTTGCCTTCGGCCGACTCTTCGGCCGCGGCTTCGAGCTCCGCGAGCCGGGGCTCGGCGACCGCCCAGATGGCGTCGTACTCGGCTTCGACGTCCGCGCTGGCGAGCACGGTCGGGCGCGAGTTGTCGCGGTAGTCGGGGCGCAGCGCGATGAAGCCGAGGAAGGGGAGGTCAAGCTCTTCGGCGAGTCCGGGGCCGGCGCCGCTGCCGAAGACATCGCCCGTGTAGTTCTCCACGATCCCCAGGACCTCGACGTTCATCTTTCTGATCATGTTGATGGAGCGCTTGGCATCGAGCGCCGCGAGGCTCTGTGGGGTCGTGATGACGATGAAGCCGTCCATGGTGAGCACCTGCATGATCGTCAGCGGCGAGTCGGACGTCCCCGGCGGCATGTCCACGACGAGGTAGTCGAGATCGCCCCAGTCGGTCATCTGCAGGAACTGGTTGATGGAGTTGTGGATCATCGGGCCGCGCATGATGATCGCCTCGTCCGACTTCTGCTGGAAGAAGGACATGGAGACGATCTTCACGCCGAACGTGTCGGCCGGCGTGATGCGGCCGTCGTTCATGGCAGGGCGGGCGTCGCCGCCCATGACCTGCGGGGCGTTCGGCGTGTCGATGTCCGCATCCAGCAGCCCGACGCTATGGCCGCGCTTGGCCAGGTAGGCGGCGAGGTTCACGGCGACGGTGGTCTTGCCGACGCCGCCCTTGGCGCTGTAGACGCCGATCTTGGTCTTGATGCGCCCCAGGGAGCGGGTGATGGCGCGGCGCTGCTCCCACGTGCGCTTGATCTGCGTCAGCCGCGCCTGCTTCTGCTGTTCGCTCATGTTCACGGGGCGCCGTCTCCCTGCAACGGCGTCCGCCGCTGCGAGCTTGTGCGATCGGCCGGGAGCGGGATGTCTAGTCGTCGAGACCGAGGAGCTTGCGGCCGTCCTCGGTGATCTTTTCGGGCGACCACGCCGGCTCGAAGGTGATCTCGACGTCGACGTCCTTGACGCCGTCGACTTCGGCGACCGCCCACTCGGCCTGCTGCGCGATGAAGGGGCCCATGCCGCAGCCCGCGGCGGTCAGCGTCATGTCGACGTGGACGTGGCCGCCATCGTCGATCTCGATGCCGTAGATCAGCCCAAGGTCGACGATGTTGACCGGGATCTCGGGGTCGAAGACATCCTTGAGCGCTAGCTCGACCTCTTCGACGGTGACGTCTGCTGGCATGGCCACTCGCTCCTTACTGGTTGTCTCCGTGGTCATTCTAGGGAAAATCGACCTATCAAGTCAACATTAGGAGCGGGCCTCCTGGCTCCGCACCACGGCCAGCACGAGCGCCTCCACTTCCGCCCTCGTCGGCGCGGCCGCGAGGTAGATGGACGAGCCGTACGCCTTGACCATCAGGTGCACATCGCCATCGACGACGCGGTAGAGCGCGGTCGTGCCGCCGACCTCCGTCTCTTCGAGGTTGGCCCGCTCGGCGAACTGGTCGAACAGGAAGCCCACGACGAACCCCGGGTAGCCCGCCTGCGCGACGCCCAGGACGCCGATGCCGGACCCGCGCAGCGCCTCCCGGTTCAGCTGCTCCGGCAGGCGCGATGGGTCGGCGGCGTAGACGCCGAACACGATGACGTCGGCCCGGATGAGCGCGAGCGCGCTGGCGAGCCCCGGCAGGCTGAAGCCGATGGCCTCGAGCGTCGCGTCCAGCAGGTCGGGCGCGTTGCGCGCGAACCCGACCGCGACGGACCGTCCCGGCGCGTCCTCGGGCAGGAGGCGGATCGCCTCCCACACGTCCGGGTAGCGCTCCTCGATCGTGACCCGGCTGCCCGCGGCCCACGCCTCCCGGATGGTGTCGCCCCACGGCCCCTCCGAGTGGCCGAAGGCGACTACCGGCCCGTCCGCCTGCACCCAGCGTGCGGCGTCGGCGCTGGCGACCGAGAGCGCTGCCTCGGCGACGATCCGGGCCGTCGCTTCGTCGACGAGCTCCGCGCGCGCCGCGAAGTCGCGGTCCGGATCGTCGACGACGACCTCGATGCTGACCACGCCCGCGCCGGCCACCAGGTCAGTCGCACCGAACGCGCCGAGCGGGACGCGGGCCGGCTCCCCGGCGTTCACGTAGACGTATGCGTTCGCGTCCACGCGGGGCATGTCGTGGGCCGCGAACCCGGCGGGCAGGACGGGCTCGCCGGCCTTCGCGCCGACCGCGCACCCGGCGAGCGCGACGACGCCGAGCGCGAGGACGAGGCCGGCCAAGCCGCGCCTACCGGCGCCGGCGCCTTCGCCCGCCATAGGGCGCTCCTTTCGTTCGGGTCGATCTGGCCGGCCCTGGACCGGGATCGTCCGCGGGCTCGGCGTGGAGGCCACGGTCGACGACCTCCTGGGCGACGAGCAGCCTTTTGAGGTCCACCATCTCGTCGCGCAGCATGGCGGCCTTCTCGAACTCAAGCTGCTTCGCCGCGCCCTTCATCTGCGAATCGAGCTCCTTGATCACGCGGGCGAGCTCGTCCTTCGGCATCCCGGCGCGGACCTCGTAGGAGGCGCGGGGCTCGGCGACCTGCCGCAGACCCGCGGTGATGTCGCGCACCTCCTTCACGATGCCCTGCGGCGTGATGCCGTGGTCCTTGTTCCACGCCTCCTGGAGCGCCCGGCGGCGGTCCGTCTCGCCGATCGCCTGGCGCATCGAGTCGGTCTCGCGGTCGGCGTACATGATGACGTGGCCGTCGATGTGACGCGCGGCGCGGCCGGTGGTCTGGATCAGCGACGGCGCCGAGCGCAGGTAGCCCTCCTTGTCGGCGTCGAGCACGGCGACGAGGCTGACCTCCGGCAGGTCGAGGCCCTCGCGGAGCAGGTTGATGCCGACGACCACGTCGTAGACGCCGAGGCGCAGGTCGCGCAGGATCTCGGTCCGCGTCAGCGTGTCGATCTCCGAGTGGAGGTAGTGGACCTTGACGTTGGCCTCGGCGAGGTAGTCGGTGAGCTCCTCGGCCATGCGCTTGGTGAGCGTCGTCACCAGCGCACGCTCGCCGCGCGCCACGCGCTTCCCGATCTGCTCGAGCAGGTCGTCGATCTGGCCCTTGGTCGGCTTGACCTCGATGGTGGGATCGAGCAGGCCGGTCGGGCGGATCACCTGCTCGACGATCTGCGAGCTGTGCTCCAGCTCGTAGGCGGCGGGCGTGGCGGAGACGTAGATCGCCTGGTTCACGCGCCCCTCGAACTCCTCGAAGTTCAGCGGGCGGTTGTCGCGCGCCGACGGCAGGCGGAAGCCGAAGTCGATGAGCGAGTCCTTGCGCGCCATCTCGCCCTTGAACATGCCGTGGAGCTGCGGGATGGTCAGGTGCGACTCGTCGATCAGCAGCAGGAAGTCGTCCGGGAAGTAGTCCATGAGCGTCCACGGCGAGCTGCCCCGGGGACGGCGGCCCAGCGGCTGCGAGTAGTTCTCGACCCCCGCGCAGGAGCCGGTCTCGCGCAGCATCTCCAGGTCGTACCGCGTCCGGTGCTCGATGCGCTGCGCCTCCAGCAGCTTGTCGTGCTGCTTGAACCAGTCGATGCGCTCCTCCAGCTCGCGCTCGATGTCGTCCAGCGCCTCGCCGAGGTGCTCCTTCGAGGTCACGAAGTGCTTCGCCGGGTAGATGTCGATGGAGTCGCGCTCGGCGAGCAGCTCGCCGGTCAGCGGGTCGATCTCGACGATGCGGTCGACGTCGTCGCCGAAGAACTCGATGCGCACCGCCACGTCCTCGTACGACGGCATGATCTCCATCGTGTCGCCGCGGACCCGGAAGCGGGCGCGGGAGACGTCGTAGTCGTTGCGCTCGTACTGCATCTCGATGAGGCGCCGCGCCAGCCGCTGCTTGTTCGTGCGCTCGCCCTTCCTGATCGTCTCGACGAAGGAGAAGTACTCCTCGGGCGAGCCGAGGCCGTAGATGCAGGAGACCGACGCCACGATGAGCACGTCGCGGCGCGTCATGAGCGCGCGCGTGGCCGCGTGGCGCAGCTTGTCGATCTCCTCGTTGATGTCCGACTCTTTCTCGATGTAGGTGTCGGTCCTCGCGACGTACGCCTCGGGCTGGTAGTAGTCGTAGTAGGAGACGAAGTACTCGACCGCGTTGTCGGGGAGGAAGTCCCTGAACTCCTGGGCGAGCTGCGCCGCGAGCGTCTTGTTGGGGGCGATGAGCAGCGTGGGCTTCTGCACGCCCTCCACGACCTTGGCCATGGTGTAGGTCTTGCCGGAGCCGGTGACGCCCTTGAGCGTCTGGTGCTTCATGCCGCGGAGCGCGCCTTCGATGAGGCGGCCGACCGCCTGGGGCTGGTCGCCGCGCATCTCGAAGTCGGCGACGACCTTGAAGGGCGTGCTCGCGTCGGTTTTGCGCTGGAGGGTTGCCATGTTGCTACTTACGATACGCTCGTCTTGCTGCCGCGGTCTCAGGACGCGAACGCCCCGCCTCGCTGCCGGTGCCCCGCTTCCCTTCCGACCATCCCCCCGTCTCCCTCCTGGCCAGAACGGACATCATCGTGATCTCGCACGGCAGCAGACCCGCTCGTGCTGAGCCTGTCGAAGTACGAGCAACCGCTCCGCCCTGGGCTGCGGTCTTTGCGGGCAAGCCTCTCCTCGCCCTTCGACAAGCTCAGGGTGAGCGGGGTGCCGAGATAGCTGCACTCCTCGGCAGGCTTCCTCGTCCACTCCTCTCGCTTCGAGGGTTCCCCTCCGGACTCCCCCCGGGGAGCATGCTGAGATAGTTTCTCGGTACGATGCGCGCTCCGGCAGGCAGTGGCCCCCTCACCTCGAAGCACCGCGTGGTGGCCTCGCTGCGGTGACCAAGGGAAGGCGGGTCTGATAGGCCACGATCCTTGGTCGAGGCGGCCACGGCCTGGCCCACGGCCCTGGCTGTTCAAGAATAGGCGCCCGCTCGCATCTTTTCTTTCGTTGGGGCTTCTGGGAGTCGCAACGAGGCATGGGCACGACGCCGGAGCCACGGTACCGAGCGCCTTGCCTACCCTCCAGCATGACAGAAGCGGTCTGACGGGAGAAGGGAAGGATGGCCTCTCCCCTCCAAGACACGTCGACACGTCAGAGCCCCACCATGCGCCTGAGCAGCTCGCGGATCCGCGGCGCGTCCCGCAGACCCTCGGCGAACGGCTCCAGGAACTCCTCGCCGATCATCAGCGACCCTCGCCCGAACCGCGTTCCGTTGTAGTAGCAGAAGCGGAGCGTCTGCGAGCCGTCCTCGAATTCCAGCAGCTGGATGGTCGGCTCGTGGTGCGGCGTCTCGACGCTCGCCTCTTCCACCACGAACCCTCCGCCCCAGTGCATCTCGAAGGGTCGCGGGACGGTCCGTCCGAAGGAGCCGGCGTCGCTGTCGCGCTCGCGCTGTGCCACGGTGGGCCTCCTCAAGCAGATGGCCGCGGCCAGGCAGCGGCCTCGCCGCCCATGATACGCCCGCGCCGCAAGGGCTCAGCCCTTGACCCATAAGGGGGGTAGCGCCGTCGAGCCGGGCAACCCCTCCATGCATAGCGCAGGACCTGCCCCCCGTTCGTCAGACCCGCCCCCCGTTCGTGCTGAGGCTCTCGAAGCACGAACGAACGGTAGCCCCGCACCGCCGCCGGTACGCTAGCGCCGCTTCTTCGCCACCCAGACGATGTCGTCGGCGTCGCCGGTGACGGGCCCGCCCTCGAAGTCGCCCGCGACCGACTCGACGTCGAAGCCGCAGACCTCGAGCAGGTGCTGCATCTCGTAGCGGAAGGTGTAGCGCAGGTCGAAGTCCCGGTACAGCCGGCGCGTCACGACCCCCTTGGGGTCCAGCTCCTCGATGATGAGGCGCGCGCTGTTGACCTGCTCCGCGCCGTCCCAGCCGTTCTGGCCCCAGACGACGATCGTGCCGCCGCCGGGCTGCTTCACGTCGCGGACGTGGAACGGAACGGTCTCGTCGGCCTCGACGCCGAGCTGGCCGACGTCGGGCGCGAAGACGTCGAGCGCGAGCGTGCCGCCGGCCGGCAGGTGCGCGGCCGCGGTCGCCAGCGCCGCCTTCTGCTGCTCCACCGTCAGCATCGACTGGAACGAGCGGAAGGGCATGATCACGAGCGGGTAGCTGCCGGCCAGGCGGACGCCGGTCATGTCGTCGGTCTGGAAGATGCAGCGCTCCGTCAGCTTGCGCTCGGCGGCCTTGGCCTGCGCGGCCTCGATCATCATCGGCGAGATGTCGACGCCGACGACGTCGATGCCCTTGGCCGCGATGGCCAGGCTCACGCGGCCGGTGCCGCACCCAAGCTCCAGGACCGGCCCGCCGACGCTCTCGGCGAGCCCCGTGTAGAAGGCCAGGTCGTGGGTCAGGTCGGCGTAGACCGCGTCGTAGATCTCCGCCCAGTCGTCGTAGGGGTATTCGTAGGCCAACGTGATCCTCAAGCGGTCGGGTTCGGAGCGTTGCCCATGCGCCGGAGAGCGCGACGGACGCGCTCGTCGGTCTCCAGGCCGTCGTCGGACTCGACGGCGAGGGCCTGGCGCGCCTCCGCGGCGGAGAAGCCGAGGCCGAGCAGCCACTGGAGGGCGGGGTCGCCGGCGGCGGCACCCGATGAAGGGGCCGCGGCCGATATGGGCCCGCCGATCTGTTTCTCGACGCCGGCCTTGAGCTCGAGGATGATGCGCTCGGCCGTGCGCTTGCCGACGCCCTGCGCGCGGCTGATCGCGACCGTGTCGCCGGCGACGATCGCGCCGGCGAGCTCCTCGGGCGAGAGCACGGACAGCACCGCCATCGCGGCCTTGGGGCCCACCTGACTGACGCCGAGCAGCGACCCGAACAGCTTGCGGCCCGCCTCGGTGACGAAGCCGTAGAGCTGGAGGTCGTCCTCGCGCACGGCGAGGTGCGTCAGCAGCCGCACCTGGCCCCCCGTCTTGGGGAGCGCGGCCAGGTCGTGCGCGGGGACCAGCACCTTGAGCACGAGGCCACCGCCGATCCGCACCAGGGCGGCGTCCGCCGTCGTGCCCTCGACGGTCCCCTCGATCGCTTCGATCAGACTCATGCTACGAGACCCTCGCCGTGCGGACGCGCTCGTCGGCGCGCCACTGCTGGATGTGGCAGAGCGCCACCGCAAGGGCGTCCGAGGCGTCCTCGGACGCCGGCGCTTCGTCGAGCCCCAGCAGCAGACGGACGGCCTGCGCCACCTGCTGCTTGGTCCCGGCGCCGTAGTCCGCGACCGCGCTTTTGACCCGCGACGGCGCGTAGCGGTGGACGGGCATGCCGGCGCCGGCCGCGAGCACGAGCGCGACGGCCTGCGCCTGGCCGACGACGATGCCCGACTTGGCGCCGCGCTCCGGTGCCACGAACGGCTCCTCGATGGCCATCTGGTCGGGATGCCAGCGCTCGATGACCTCGCCGAGGCCCTGCTGGATGCGCAGCAGCCGCTCGCCGACCACGGTGCTCCGGCCCCCCTCGATCGCGCCCTGATCGAGACAGCGCGTCGCCGGCCCGTCGACGTCGAGGACGCCATACCCCAGGAACCTGGTCCCCGGGTCCACGCCCAGCACGCGCATCGTCCCCTCCTGTCCTGTCGAGTCAGGGGCCATTCTAGGCGCGGGAGCGCAGCCGGGAAAGGAGGCGGATGACCGTCAACGGGGAGATCGCAAGGGCACGGCCGGGCTCGTG
>JACZSI010000058.1 GCA_022574265.1 Chloroflexota bacterium
CTTGGAGGACGCCGCTGCCACCACCGGCGTGAGTCGGCTCGCGGCCTTCCGGGGTATCGTCGCGCCGCTGGTGCGCCCGAGCACGCTCGGCGCGTGGCTCCTCCTCTCCGTCGTCGCCGTCCGCGAACTCACGCTGCCGCTCGTGATCAACGCCGACGGACCGCCGTTCGTCGTCAGCACGCTCATCTGGAAGCTGTGGGGCAGCGACACCGGCCAGGCCGCCGCGCTGGGCGTGAGCAGCGTCGCGTTCATGCTCGCGGTGCTGCTCGCGGTGCGATGGCTCGCCGGCCGCGCGCGTGATCCCGGCCGCTCCGTAGCGCGGTGGCCCGAATCGGAGTAGCATCCGGCCGCTGGCCCGGCGCGGGCCCGCCCACCGTTCCCCCTGCGAGGCGCTGCATGACGACGACGACCCCGATCAAGTACACGGTGAAAGTCACCGTGAACGGCAAGCCCTATTCGGCCGAGGTCCCCTCCTACCGGACGCTCGTCGACTTCCTGCGCTACGACCTCGGCCTCACCGGCACCAAGGAGACCTGCAGCATCGGCGTCTGCGGCGCGTGCACCATCATGCTCGACGGCGCCATGACGGCGTCCTGCATCATCCTGGCCGTACGGGCGGACGGCGCCGACATCCAGACCATCGAGGGCGTCGCGAACGGCGACGAGCTGCACCCGGTCCAGGAGGCCTTCATCGCCAACGGCGGCTTCCAGTGCGGCGCGTGCACGCCGGGCCAGATCATGGCGGCCAAGTCGCTGCTGGAGGAGATACCGCACCCCACCGAGCCGCAGATCAAGGAGTGGATGATGGGCAACCTGTGCAGGTGCACGGGCTACTACCAGATCATCGACTCGATCAAAGCCGCGGCGGAGACGATGGGCAAGCGATGAACGACTTCCACTTCCACGCACCCGAGACGATCGAGGAGGCCGCCGCGCTGCTGGTCCAGCACGACGGCAACGCGAAGCTCATCGCCGGCGGCACCGCGCTGACCACGCTGCTCAAGCAGTCGCTGGTCCAGCCCGAGCACCTCGTGAGCCTGCACCGCGTGAAGGGCCACGACGCGATCACGCACTCGGAGGGCGCCCTGCACATCGGCGCGCTCGCCACGCAGCGCGCCGTCGAGAAGTCCGACGTCGTCAAGAAGCACGCCCCGCTGCTCGCCGAGGCGTACCGGCGCGTCGCGACCGTGCGCATCCGCAACGTGGCCACGGTCGGCGGCGGCATCGCGCACGCGGACCCCGCCATGGACCCGCCGCCGTCGCTGCTCATCCTCGGCGCGAGCGTCAAGCTCATGTCGGCGAAGGGCGAGCGCACGGTGGCACTCAGCGAGCTCTACGTCGACTACTACGAGACGACGATGGAGCCCGACGAGATCGTGACCGAGCTCGAGGTGCCCGACCAGCCCGCCGGCACCGCTTGGACGTACATCAAGTACCTGCCCCGCACCGAGGACGACTACGCCACGGTCTCGGTCGCGGCCATCGGTGAGCTCAAGGACGGCATGGTAGCCGACGTCCGCGTCGGCCTCGGCGCGCTCGGCCCGACGGCCATCCGCGCCTCGGCGCTCGAGGACGCGGTGCGCGGGACGTCTCCGACGCACGAGTCGCTCAAAGAGGCCTCGCAGTCGGTCATGGACATCGTCGACCCGATCGACGACCCACGCGGCTCGGCCGGCTACAAGCGCGACATGTCGGCGGTCTTCGCGCGCCGCGCCATGGAGCAGGTGCTCGGCGTCGCGACCGGCTAGCCCTCGCCCTTCCAGGTAGAAAACCGCCTCACCACCAGTAGACCTCGTTGAGCTGCTCGTCCCCGCGCTCGGCCGCATCCCAGGGGTGCGACGGCAGGTACTTCCAGCCGCCGTCCGAGAACATCACCACGATGTTGCCCCGCTCCATGCCCTCGGCGATCCGGAACGCCGTGTGCAGCGTCGCGCCCGACGAGACGCCGGCCAAGATGCCCTCCGCCTCGATGACCCGCCGCACCGTCTTGATGGCGCTGGCGCTGTCCACGAGATAGCGTCCGTCGAGCTGGCTCAGGTCGAGCAGCGGCGGCACGTAGCCCTCGGCGAGGCTCCGCAGCCCCTGGAGGTGGTCCCCGAGCTTCGCCTCGACGCCCACCACGCGGACGTCCGGGAAGCGCTCGCGCAGCCGGCGCCCGACGCCCATGATCGTGCCGCCGGTGCCGAGGCCGGCCACGAAGACGTCGACGCGATCGAGCGCCTCGGCAATCTCGAGGCCGGTCGTGGAGTAGTGGCAGTCCACGTTGGACTGCTTCGTGAACTGTCCGAGGACGTGCGCGCCGGTCGACGCGGCGATCTCCTGCGCGGTGTCGATGGCCCGGCGCATGCCGCCCTCGGGCTCGCACCACGTGATCTCGGCGCCGTACAGCCGCAGGATGTCGGGCACGCTCGCGACGATGCCCTTGGGCATGACGACGTGGACGCCGTAGCCCTTCTGCTTGGCCACCAGCGCCAGGGCGATCGCCGTGTTGCCGGTGCTCGCCTCGACGATGGTGGCCCCTGGCTTGAGCTTACCCTCGCGCTCGGCCTCCTCGACCATCGCCAGCACGATGCGGTCCTTCACGCTCCCGCCGGGGTTCGCTCCCTCGAGCTTGGCGAAGATGCGCACGCCAGGCTTGGGTGCGAGGTGCGTGAGCTCGACCAGCGGCGTGTTGCCGATGAGGTCCAAAACGCGGCGTGGGGACTGCGGGGCCATGCTTCAAAGTGTACCGCGCTGAGGCGCGCGCCCGGCGAATGGCCCCACGGCGTCGGCCAGCCGCGTTGACTCCCCTCGGGACGAGTCCTAGAATCACCCGCTGCGTATCAGCGGCACCACGGACTGCTTCCCGCTCGTGGGCCTCTGCCCGAAGGCAGACGTGTCCGGCAGACTCGCTCCCCTCCAAGTGACTCCCCCCCGCATAGCCACGGCTCTCCGTTGTCCGGCGCGGAGCCGGTCGTGATGCGGGGCAACGGCTGGCAGCGCAGGCTCGGCGACCGCGTCGTGCGCCGCCCCCGCGAGCGCGAGCTCGCCCCGATCCGCTTCAAGGCGCATACGCGGCACCGCGTGCTGCTCCCCGCGGCGACGTCGGCGCTCCTGTCGCTCACCATCAGCTTCGCTGTCCTGATCTCCGCCGGCACGCTCCTGCTCCGGCTACCCATCGCGAGCGTCCCGGACGGCGGAGCGCCGTGGATCACCGCGCTCTTCACCGCCACCTCCGCCGCGTGCGTGACCGGCCTCGTCCTCGTCAGCAGCGCGGAGTACTGGAGCGGCTTCGGCCAGGCGGTCATCGCCGGGCTCATGTTCCTCGGCGGGCTCGGCATCATGGTGGCGGGCCTCGTCATCCTCACGACGATCGGCCGGCGCATCAGCCTGAACCAGCGCCTCGTGGTCCGCGAGGCGATGGGCGGCATGTCGCTGGGGAGCATGATGCGCGTCGGCCGCTACGTCGTCCTCTTCGCCGTCGGCGCGCAGGTCGTCGGTTTCGTCGTGCTCTTCGCGCGGCTCGCGTTCAAATACGACGCCCCCACCGCGGCGTGGCAGAGCCTGTTCCACACCATCTCGGCGTTCAACAACGCGGGCTTCGTGATCTTCCCCGGCTCCGAGAGCCTCTCGGCCTTCCAGAGCGACCACCTGGTGCTGTGGGCCATCGGCATCCTCATCGTGCTGGGCGCCATGAGCTTCCCCGTCGTGAACGAGCTGTACCACCGCCTCCACCCGAACCGGTGGGCGCTCGACACGCGGCTGGTCGTCGTCGGCACCCTGGGGCTATGGGCCATCGGCGCGATCGTGTTCGCCGCCTTCGAGACGACGAACGCCGGGACGCTCGGCGGCATGTCGGTCGTCGACAAGATCAGCAACGGAGCCTTCCAAGCGATCACGTCGCGGACGGCCGGCTTCAGCTCCGTCGACTTCGCCCAGACCGCCGACGCGACCGACGCCGTGTACATGCTGCTCATGTTCATCGGTGGCGCCTCGGGCTCGGTCGCCGGGGGCATCAAGATCAACACCGTGATGGTGCTGGTGGTCGTGGGCCTGGCGGCGGTCCACGGGCGCCCACGCCCCGAGGTCTTCAAGCGCGAGGTCCCCTACGCGCAGATCGCGCGGGCGATGGCACTGGTGCTGCTGGCGCTCACGACGCTGCTCGGGCTCGTCGTCGCGCTGGCGGCGACCGAGGCGGCCAAGATCGACGCCGGGCTGTTCCGGTTCGCCGACGTGGCCTTCGAGGCCGTCTCGGCCTTCGGCACGACGGGGCTCTCGCGCGGCGTCACGGCCGAGCTTTCCGACCCCGGCAAGCTCGTCGTCACGCTCGCCATGTACCTGGGACGGCTCGGCCCGCTCACCATCGCCCTCGGCCTCGCGCTGCACGAGCGGCGGACCCCGTACCGGTACGCGACGGAACGCGTTAGAATCGGCTAGTTGGGAGGCAGACATGGCGCATCAAGTAGCAGTGATCGGCATGGGGCGGTTCGGGATCAGCCTCGCCCGCGAGCTGTACCAGATCGGGCACGACGTTCTCGCCATCGACCGCGACGAGTCCCTCTCGCAGCAGATGATGGGCCACGTGACCTACTCCGTCACCGGCGATTCGACCTCCTCCGAGCTGCTGGAGGAAGCGGGCATCCGCAACTTCGACACGGCGGTCGTCGCCATCGGCACGGACATCCAGTCCAGCGTGCTCACCACCGTGCTGCTCAAGCAGTTCGGGCTCGGCCAAGTCATCGCACGGGCCACCAACGAGCTCCACGGCAAGACGCTCGAGGCGGTCGGCGCCGACCGCGTGATCTACCCCGAGTACGAGACGGGACTCCGCACGGCCCACAGCCTGTTCCAGCGCGAGGTCGTCGAATACATGGAGCTCACGAGCGAGTTCGGCTTCGCCAAGATCAACGTATCGCCCGAGATGGCCGGGAAGACGCTGGAGCAGGCGGGCTTCGGCTCGGCCCGCGACAAGTACGGGGCGGCCGTCGTGGCCATCCGGCGCGGGCGCGAGCCCATCCTCTCGCCGTCGAAGGACGAGATGATCCAAGAAGGCGACCAGCTCGTGCTCGCCGGGCCCGAGGACGCCCTAGAACGCATGAGCCAGCGATAGCAGTGGGCGCCGGCAAGGGCCTCTCCCGCGTCCTCGTCCCGGTCAACGGGTCCGCACTCGACGACGACATCGTGTCGCTGGCCTGCGAGATGGTCAACCACAAGAAGGGCACCGTCTGGGTCTTGTACGTGATCGAGGTCGCACGGACGTTGCCGCTGGACGCCGAGGTCCCGATCGAGACCGCACGCGGCGAGCAGGTCCTTCAGCACCTGGAGGCGCTCGGCAAGTCCAAGAAGTGCAAGCTCGAAGGCGAGATACTCCAGGCCCGCAGCGCCGGCCCAGCCATCGTCCAAGAAGCCGTCGACCGGGACGCCGAGCTGCTCATCACCGGAACCGACTACCAGGAGCACTACGGCTCGCCCACCCTGGGTGAGCTCGTGCCGTACCTCCTGAAGCGCAGCCCCTGCCGCGTGCTCGTGTACCGCGGAGCGCAGCCGGCGCCGGTCCCGGCCTCGGCCTAGCGGACCGCCATGGCAGCGAACGTCCTCATCGTCGGCTGCGGGCGCCTCGGCGCCATGGTCGCCACCGCGCTCGTCGACCGCGGCGACCAGGTGACCATCATCGATACCGACGCCGAAAACTTCCGGCGCCTGGCCGAGCAGCCGGGCTTGAGCATGATCGTGGCCGACGGGACCTCGAACGAGGACCTGCGGCGGGCCGGCGTTGAGAGCGCGAACGTCTTCATCTCGCTCACCGCCCAGGACACGGTGAACGCGCTGGCCGCGCAGTCCGCCCAGCTCTCGTTCGGCGTGGACAAGGTCGTCTGCCGCATCAACGACCCCGTCCGGCGCGAGATGTACGAGCGCCTCGGCCTCCGCACCGTCAGTCCGTCGCAGGTCATGACCGACCTCGTCCTCGAAGCGCTGGAGCGCTAGCCGTGTACGTCATCGTGATCGGCTGCGGCAAGATCGGCTATCACCTCACGCGGGCACTGCTGGCCAGCGGCAACGAGGTCGTCGTGATCGAGCGCGACGCCCACCGCGCCGAGACGGCCACCGAGGAGTTCGGCAGCATCGTCGTCGCGAGCGACGGCACCGAGCCCACGGTGCTCAGCGAAGCCGGCGCGAAGCGGTGCGACGTCCTCATCTCGACCACCGGACAGGACGCGACGAACCTCGTGGCGTGCCAGGTCGCCAAGTGGTCGTTCGACGTCGCGCGCGTGATCGCCGTCGTCACGGACCCCGACCACGTCCCACTCTTCAAGACCCTCGGCGTCGACGTCGCCATCAGCACGACCGAGCTCATCCTCTCCCACATGGAGGAGGAGCTCACCGGCGGTGGCGTCGTCCACCTGCTGCCGTTGCACGGCGCCACCGCCACCGTCGTCTCCGTCCGCGTGCCGCCGGGGTCTCCGGCGATCGGACAGGAGCTCTCGGCGCTCGCCACGCCCCCAGGCGCCACGCTCGCGGCCGTCATCGGCAAGGACGGCCAGCCGCGGACCATCAGCGACGGGCTGCGTCTCGAAGCTGGCGACGAGGTCTTGGCCATCACGCCGCCGGAGCAGGAGGGCGAGCTGTGGCGCGCCCTCACCGGAGGCGCCTGAGCATGCGCCTGTCGTATCTCGGACCACCAGGCACGTTCTCGGAGGAGGCCGCGGTACGCTTCGCGCCGGATGCCGAGCTCGTGCCGCTCCCGACGATCACGGCCAGCGCCGTCGCGGTCCTCTCTGGCGAGGCCGACGTGGCGGTCGCGCCGGTCGAGAACAGCCTCCAGGGCGCCGTGACGGAGACGCTCGACCTGCTGATCCACCGCGAGGGGCTGCACATCAGCCACGAGCTGGCGATCGACGTCGTCCACAACCTCATGGCCGCCCCCGGCGTGAAGGTGAGCGACGTCAAGCGCGTGTACTCGCACCCCCAAGCGCTCGGGCAGTGCGCTCGCTACATCGCGGAGCACCTGCCGGGCGCCGAAGCCGCCGCGGCCATCAGCACCGCGGGCGCCGTGGAGCAGGCGATCAGCGCCGACGTCCCGTCCGCCGCCATCGCCCCACGGCGCGCCGCCGCTCTCTACGGCGCCACGCTGCTCGCGGAGGGCATCCAGGACGACGACAGCAACATGACGCGCTTCGTGGTGCTCGCCACCGAAGACAGCGCCCCCACGGGCGACGACAAGACCTCGGTGTGCTTCTCCTTCGACGAGGACCGCTCAGGCCTGCTCTTCGGGGTCATGGAGCGGTTCGCCCAGGCCGGCATCAACCTCGCCAAGGTGGAGTCCAGGCCGACGCGCGTCGGCCTCGGCCGGTACTACTTCCTCATCGACCTCGACGGCCACCGGCGCGACCCGAAGGTGGCCGCGGTGCTCGAAAGCGTCAAGGAGCTCGTGTCGGAGTTCAAGATCTTCGGCTCGTACCCCAAGCACGGCCCCAGCGGCTAGCTGCTAGCGGCCCCGGCCGCGGCGCCGCCCATCGCCATCCGCGCGCTTGTCCCCATCGCCACGCTTGCGGCGCTTCCGCATGCCTGCGACGAAGCCCGTGGCCAGGCCCATCGCGTTCCCGACCGCCGAGGCGAACGACACGCCGTCTTGCAGCGGCTCCACGATGTGCTCGACGGCCGCGTCCGTGACCTTGCCCACGTTGTCGGTCGCACGCCTGGCCGAGCCGATGAGGCCGCGCACCGCCAGGAACAGCAGGAACGCGAATACGATGGCCGTCAGCGTCAGCAAGATGCCGCCAACGAGGTAAACGCTGATGAGTATGTCGCGGATGGTCTGGACGTCCACGGAAGCAAGCTCCAACCCTGCGGAGAGGCTAACGGCCTGGTCGCTAGCCTAGCACCCGCCACCTGCCGCCGCAATCTTACACACTGCAAGACTTCCTAACGCACGCGGCCAGCCACACGATACACCTGCACCGTGTCGTTGGTGAAGAAGAGCTCCAGCTCCTCCCCAACCATGGCAGCGAACTTGGCGATGCCCGCCTCGGGGAAGTTCGCGCGCTCGGCCGGCCCCACGTAGACGTAGGCGACCTCGTAGGCCTCGAGCAGCAGCATCAGCCGCCGCGGGTCCGCCGTGCCGTACATCTCACCGACGTCATGCACGCGCCGCCGCACGTTCGCCGGCTCGTTCCCGCCCGCGCCGCGCTGCTGCAGCTGGTGCCACTGCCAGCCGACCACCACCGGAAGCCCCGTGTACGCCGCCACCCGTGGCTGCCACCGGTAGGCGTGCTCCGTCGCGGCCTCGAGCACCACCGGCGAGCCGATGATGTTCCGCCGCATGAACTCCAGCGCCTCCGCGTCGTCGCGCAGCGCGTAACGCACGTCGTCGTCCTGCCGGTTCGTCTGCCCAGGGTCGCCGTAGACCGCGAGCTGCTGGTACGCCGCGCCGTCCAGCGTCAGCCCGAGCGTCGTGTCGAAGCGGTAGACCAGCCTCGCCCGCGTGCCCACCACCGGGAACACGGCGCCCGCCAGCACGAGCACCGCGAGGAGCGCGAGCCAGGCCCGGCGGCCGTAGCGCGGCCAGCGCGCGCCCCGCCACCGCAGGCCACCCGTCGCCCACAGATGCCACAGGCCGACGCCGCCGGCCAGCGCCAGGAGCACCCACGCGTTCAGCCCCAGCTTGAACACGGTGTTCATGCGGTCGATGTCGCTGTTCGCCGTCACGACGTCCACGCCGATCCCGATGCCGATCGCAAGCACCGCCATGCCCAGCAGCAGCATCTGCACGGGCGCCTGCGGCTCGCGACGGTGCGCGGCCCACCAGCCCCAGAGCGCGATCGCCGCCGCCAGCAGCACGGCGAGCAGCGCGGCAGTCGTCCACGGGCGCAGCGGCTCGGCGCGCCACCACACGAGCGCCGCCACCGCCACGGCGACGCCGACGCCCACCACCAGCCGCCGTGGCGCCCCGAAGCGCCGGTACGCCTCGACGGCCAGCCACGTACCCACGAGGAGGATCAGCAGCGCGTGGATGCCCAGGTAGTGCCACAGCACGGTGCGCCACTCGCTCATATGCACGCCCGTGAACGGCGCATCGTAGCTCGCGTGGAACGGCGCCCACGCAGCGTAAGCGACCACCGCGAACGCGGCGCTCCACGCCAGCCACCGCCCGATCTCGGCCCCCAGCGGCCGGCCGCGGCTCCCCACCAGCGCCGCGACCCCAAGCGCACCGAGCGCGAGCAGCCCGTAGGCGGGCACGTCCCAGGTGTTGATCGCCGCCAGCGACCCGACGGTGAGCGCGAGGACCCCCACGGAGGACGCGCGCCACGCCCTGGAGAGCCGCCTGCCGGCGCCGAGCACGACGTTCGCGCTCAAGCCCACCACGAGCACCTGGACCGGCAGCGAGAACATGTGCGCGTGCAGGTCGGCGAACAGGAACGTCCAGAAGGGGAACTCGTTGATGCTGATCTGACCCGGCATCATGCGGCTGCTGGGCCAGAAGTCGAACCGTCCGAACAAGCCGCCGCCGATCGAGTCGACGGCCCGTATCGCCAGCTGCACCGGCGCCTCCACGTTCGCGAGCACCGCCACGAGGAGCGCCGCCGCGCCGCCCGCCAGCAGCGTCGTGCGCGCCGACACCGGCAGCCGACCGCGCCGCCGCAGCGCCTCGGCGAGGTTGTGGCCGACGCTGAAAGCGCCCGTCAGCGTCAGCGCGAACAGCAGCGGCACCGCCAGGTTGTAGGCGACCGCCGGGACGATGCCGGTGACCTTGACGAGCACGCCCACCATCACGAAACCGAAGTAGTAGTAGTTCAGGTAGCCGCCCGCGTACCACGGGTCGTAGGGCGGGAAGGTCGTGGACTTCACGACCGCCGTGAGGTAGGAGAGGTCCATCGGCTTCTCGCCGCCGCGAGATCG
>JACZSI010000059.1 GCA_022574265.1 Chloroflexota bacterium
GGCGTTCGGCAGACCGAGACGTTCGTGAGTCTGGAGACCCGCAAGCGCGCGCCCGGCGTCGGCATCCCCCAGCCTGCTGCACCCCGGGCGGCCGGGCAACGGCCCGTCAACGGATGACGTCTTGGCCCGCACCGCCGATCGCCCAAAATGAGTTGGGCGATTGGGGGTTCGACTCTCTTGACGCCTCGGCCCGTATGCCGGTACAGTCATGCGAAGCTGACTGCGCCGTCGCGCGGTAGAGGCCATCGGAGCGCTCCACTCACGGCGGAACCGCACGTTAACGTGGGAGAGCAGTGGCTCCGAAGCAAGTCGGCGAACCAAGAGAATACGCGTGAACTCCACCGCCCTGCGTGCGGCCCGGCTGCCGATCAGCGGGGGGTCCATCCACAAGTTCCGTAGCGCCGGGCGTCGTCTATGAACACCGCACCACGATTGGCCCCGCTGATCTTGGCAGCCATTGGCACGATAGCCGCCCTTGGGGGACTGCTGTTGCTGCCGGAAGCGAGCGTTGCAAGCGTCGCAGGCGGGTTCAGCGGCCAATTCGGCTACGGGGAGAATGCACTAACCAGGGAAGAGCCCACCGACGACGGACCGACGCAGGTGCTGAGAAATGTGAAGCCGGAAGAGATCACCACCTCGGACCCCAGAGGGACGGGCACTACGTTCACAGACCCCGTGCACGTCCAGGTCACGACTGCTGCCGAAGGGCTCGTGGTGATCACCAGAGAGCTGCAGACCCCCAGAGTCCTGGCCTCGGGGCTCGTGACCCTCGGACACCGGATCGAGCTGAGCGTGCCGACCGCTCCTGCTGGGACGTTCAACACTTTTGGCTTCACGCTGCATCGAAGCCTCCACACGGGCACACGGGACGACCTGTTCATCACCCGGAACGATGAGATCGTTTCTAGCTGCGCCCTCCCGGCGGCTCTCGGTCCCGACCCGTGCGTCGGCTCGAGGACCGGCGGGGGCCTCGAGGACTTCATCTACCAAGTGCTGGCGACCCGTGGGAGCGTGTGGACCTTCGCCGCAGTTCAGGCCGCCACCCCGACGCCGACCCCACAGCCCACGGCGACCCCGATGCCCACGCCCACGCCGACCGTGGCTGTGCAGCCGACCGCGACGCCGACCGCGCCTCCGACGCCGACGCCACTCCCGCCGGGCGTGACCGCGACGGCGACCCCGGTGCCGGAGCCGACCGCCACGCCAACCGCGACCCCAGCCGCCGTGCCCACCGTCACGCCCGTTCCGCCGACGGAGCCGAGTGATGGCGGACCGCTCATCTTCATCATCATCGGCGCCGTGGTCCTGATCGGCGGTGGTGCTGCCGCCTTCTTCGTCCTCCGCGGCCGCAGGTCCTAGCCCGGCCGCGGCCGAGCCGCCGGAGCCAGGCCGTGGTCTGCTCCGTGGTCTGCCGGAGGGTTGACACCCCCCGGAGCCGTTGCATAGCATGGTGGCCGAGCCGAGGTAGCTCAGTTGGTAGAGCACAGCACTGAAAATGCTGGTGTCCCCAGTTCGACTCTGGGCCTCGGCACCAGCACGCGAAGGCAGGCTATCGGGCGGAAGTGGCTCAGGGGTAGAGCATCTCCTTGCCAAGGAGAAGGTCGCGGGTTCAAATCCCGTCTTCCGCTCCAGCGCATACGCAATGGCCCAGCCCTGATCGAAGGGCTGGGCCTTCTTCGTTTGGTGGTTACCGCGGCCCGATCCCGCATGCCTTTAGGGGATGAACGTCAGAACTTGACTGGAGAGTCATAGCGTGATAAACCAGAGCCGGCACCTAGTGTCTTGCCGTGGGCCTCGGTGGTGGCGTCTGCGGCAATGTCGACACGCCACCTCCGTTCCGCGCGCCGCCTGGAAGGTGTCCTCCCCCAGGCGGCGCTTTTCGTTGTCCGCGCCCTCGGCCCCGCCCACGCTTTGCCTTGCCTCCAACCGCCTGCGGGCATACCATGCGACGCCCACCACGACCAAGGAGTTGCCGCCATGCCCTACACCAGCTGGCGCGGTGTCGTCGGCCTCATCAAGCCGACCTTCCGCCCGGGGTCACTCGAGGAGTTCATCCGTCTAACGCCCGAGGGTCTCGGCGTGATCCCGCTCTTCCTCGACATCCAGCGCGGCACGATCGACGAGTTCAGGCAGGCGATCGACGCCTACGAGGAGAAGGTCGCCAAGCTCGCCGAGCTCGAGGTCGACCTGATCCACCCCGAGGGCGGCCCGCCGTTCATGCTCCAGGGCTACGAGGGCGAGCGCGCGATCACCTCGGCCTGGGAGGAGAAGTACGGCCGCCCGGTCGTCACCTCCGCGCAGGCCCAGGTCGAGGCGATGCAGGCCATGGGCATCAAGCGGGCGGTCGGCGCGACGTACACGGCGAGCGACACCAACGTCGCGCTCAGCGCCTACTTCGGCGAGGCGGGGATCGAGATGCTGGCCTTCGAGGGGATGACGGTCCCGTTCGATCGCGTCGGCCAGATCTCGCATCTCGACGTGTACGCCCACACGAAGCGGGTCTTTCTGGACAACCCCGGCGCCGACGGCATCCTGCTGTTCGGCTCCGGCTGGCGCAGCCTGGACGCCATCGAGCTGCTTGAGCAGGACCTCGGCGTGCCGGTCGTCCACGCCGTCACGGCGCGCGTCTGGGCGATCGAGCGCCGCCTGCACATCCGCGAGCCCGTGGAGGGCTACGGCCGGCTGCTGGAGGAGATGCCCTAAGGCGCGGTGGTATCATCTACCGGGCGCCGAAGTGGCGGAATGGTAGACGCGACGGTCTCAAAAACCGTTGGGGGCAACCCTGTGCCGGTTCGACTCCGGCCTTCGGCACCAACCACCGCTCTGGCCGGTCACCGCGTGCCGCCGCGGCGGGTCTGCACGGCCATCGAGGAGGATGAAATGGAAGGATTCAGCAAGGTCGCCCAGCGTTCAGACATCACGTCGGCCGAGCTCAAGATCGTCGACGTCGACGGCGTGCAGGTCGTCCTGACCGAGCTCAACGGCGCGCCGATCGCGTTCGCGAACCTCTGCACGCACGAGGAGTGCGACCTCGGCTACGGCGCGCTCGACGGCGAAGAGATCGAGTGCGACTGCCACGGCAGCATCTTCAACGTCCTGAGCGGCGAGGTGCTCCAAGGGCCGGCGACCGAGCGGTTGCCCGTCTTCGCGGTGCGCGTCGATGGCGACGACGTCCTCGTCGGCCCTGCCTAAGCGCTGCGCGGTCCCTAGACCGGCGCCTGCTGCGCCCATCCGTCCAGCACGCGCTGGATGTCCGCCTTCATCTCGTCCGTCTCGCCCATCTGAGGCGCGGTGTACGTCGAGAACCGGCTGAGCTGGTTCATCGACGGCCAGCGCTCGAGCGGCAACTCGATGCACTCATTCCTTGACGGATCGCGGAACACGTTCATCGGGTCGCCGCCGTCCGCCACGATGGCGAGCTGCTCCTTGAGCTGCTTGCGCAGCAGGATCACGCCGCGGTCCGACTCGCCCAGCTTCTCCAGCGTGCGGTCGGCGTTCGGGCCCTGCGTGATCCACGCCAGGAAGTCCTGGTGGTTGACCAGGTCGGGGATGAGCGCGCCGGCCTCGTCGTGGAGCGGCACGTTGAAGTAGGGGACGCTCTCTTGCACGAGCGGCTCGGCGCCGGGTGCAGCCTTGTAGAAGAACCACGTCACGTGCAGCGTGTGGGTGTCGTCGATCGGGACGCGGAACTGGAGGTTGGACTGGCGCATGTCGCCCACGTAGAGGATGTGGGGGAACAGCGCCGGGTGCCCGATCTTCCAGTCCGGGTCGTCCTCCGTGCCGTCGTCGACGATCCGCCGCTTGATGATGCCGTGCTCGAACTCGCTGAAGCCGATCCGCTGGTGGTGCCGCGGGATGATGAGCGTCGTGTCCGGCTCGCCACCGGCCTCCCGCGCCTTCTCACGCTGCTGGTGCACGCCCCAGTACCCGTGGAGCCACTCCAGGTGCACCGGGTCGTGGGAGTTCTCCTGGCACTGCAGCCAGTTGCACGGCAGCTCGGCCAGCGCGACCTCCATGTAGCCGCCCTCCCACGTGAAGGGCTCCCACCGCGGCAGCAGCGGGACGGGCGCCGGGCCCATGTAGGCGAAGACCATCCCGCCGAGCTCCTCGACGGCGTAGCCGGCGAGCTTGACCTTCTCCTTGAAGCGCCCGTCCGGGTGGACGGTCTCCTCGAAGGGCTGCTCGATGCACTGGCCGGTCTCATCGTAGAGCCAGCCGTGGTACATGCAGCGCAGGCCGTGCTCCTCGGGGATGCCGTAGGCCAGGTTCACGCGGCGGTGCGCGCAGACGCGGTCGATGAGCCCGATGGTGCCGGAGCGGTCCTTGTAGAGCACCAGGTCCTCGCCGAGGAGGCGGACCTCCTTCGTCGGGCGCTCGTCCAGCTCGGCGCTTGCGGCGATGGGGTGCCAGTAGCGCCGCATGAGCTCGCCCATCGGCGTTCCCGGGCCCACCTGGGTCAGCAGGTCGTTGTCCTGGCTCGAAATCACGGCGGCCTCCCGTGGGCTGGCGTTGGCCACGATTGTACATCGCGTCTGAGGCGCCGCGCGTCTTGACGCCGCTCAGGATCGATGATAAAAAATGAGCGTTCGTTTTCTTTAGGAGCCGCAACCGTGCCCAAGGTCTCCGAGGCCCACGTCGAAGCGCGGAAGGAGCAGATCGTCAACGCTGCCTTCCTCTGCTTCGCGCGCAAGGGCTTCCATCCGACCACGATGCAGGACATCTGCACCGAGGCCAACCTGAGCCCCGGCGCCGTCTACCGGTACTTCGCCGGCAAGGAAGACATCATCCAGCGCGCGTGCGGCGAGGCCCAGGCCGCCCAGCACGCCGGTCTCTTGGAGGAAGCCCTGGCCGAGCCGGACACGCGCGCCATGTTCTCCGGCCTCGCGTCCGCGTTCTTCTCCCACTTCGACGACGACGGAGCCGACGTCCACAACCGCGCCTCGCTTCAGCTCTGGGCGGAGATGGCGGTCAACGAGCGCGTCCGGGAATCGTTCAGCCGCAACCCCGCCGCCATCCGCGCCGGCCTGGACTCGGTGGTCCGCGAGGCGCAACGGCGCGGCGACATCGACGCGGGCCTCGCGCCCGGAGCCTTCGCCAGCGCGATGATCGCCCTCTACGAAGGCTTCCGGCTCCAGAAGGCGATGGACCCCACGATCGACACAGCGGACTACGTGCGCGTGGTCGCGGCGCTGCTCGGCGGCACCGCGTGGACGGGAGCGCGCTAGCGCGGCCCGGCCCAGACTATCGATACAGGAGATGATCTGATGGCGACGATGATGTCCCGCCTCTCGACCCGCAGTCTCGCCAGCGCGAGCGCGCGGCACCCGTGGCGGACCGTGCTCGTATGGGCCGGCATCATCGCCGTCGCCATCGGACTCAACGCGGCGCTTCTGGAAGACGGGCTCACGACCGAGTTCGCGTTCTCCAACGACCCGGAGTCCACCAGGGGGGCGCGGCTGCTGGAGGACCGCCTCCGCGGCCCGCGTCCGATCAACGAGATCATCATCGTGCGCTCGAACGAGCTGACAGTAGACGACGAACGCTTCGAGGCCACGGTCACCGGGCTGTTCGACGACGTGATGGCGCTCGGCCCGGACGTCGTCGAGGGCGGCGTCAACTACTACCAGTTCCGTCTGCCGGACTTCGTCTCCGACGACCGGCGCACGACCATCATCCCCTTCGTCATGGCCGGCGCGCTCGACGATGCCAACGACAACATCGAGAAGCTCTTCGCGATCGTCGAGGAGGCCGGCGCCAGCGCCGCCTTCGACGTCTACCTCGTCGGCGAAGCAAGCGTCGCGTTGGAGACCAACGAGCTCACCTTCAAGGACATCGAGCAGGGCGAGCGCGTCGGCGTCCCCATCGCCCTCCTGATCCTGCTGGTGCTGTTCGGGGCCGTGCTCGCCGCCTTCATCCCGCTGCTCCTCGCGGTGCTGGCCATCGTGCTGGCGTTCGGCGCGACGGCGTTCGTCGGGCTCTTCGTGGACCTCTCCTTCTTCGTCACCCTCATCATCACCATGATCGGGCTGGCCGTCGGCATCGACTACTCGCTCATCGTCGTCTCGCGCTTCCGGGAGGAGATGGGCCGCGGCCGCTCCAAGCTCGACGCGATCGAGCGTGCCGGCGCGACCGCCAACCGCACGGTGTTCTTCAGCGGTCTCACGGTGGTCTTCGCCCTGGCCGGGCTGCTCATCCACCCCGCGAGCGTGTTCCAGAGCCTGGGGACCGGCGCCATCTTGGTGGTCGTCGCGGCCGTCGCGTTGACCACCACGCTGCTGCCGGCGGCGCTCTCGCTCCTTGGCGGGCGCGTCAACGCGCTCAGGCTGCCGTTCATCGGCCGCCGCATCGGTGCGTCCGCCGACGCGGACGGTGGGTACTGGGCCACCGTCGTGCGGATCGTCATGCGCTATCCCGTCCTGAGCTTCTTGGCGGCGAGCGGCGTGATGGTCGCGGCCGCGCTACCCGCGCTCGACATCAACACCGGCTTCAACGGCGTCGACTCGCTGCCCGACGGCGTGCAGTCCAAGGAAGCCTTCTTCATCCTGGAGGAGGAGTTCTCCTTCGGCGTCGTCTCGCCGATGGAGATCGTCATCGACGGGGACGCCAACTCCGAGGCCGTCAAGGCGGGGATCGCGGCGCTGCGCGAGATGCTCGCCGCCGACCCCGATTTCGTGGGTCCCTCAAGGGTCCGGGTGAACGCCGACGGCGACCTGAGCCTCGTGTCGGTGCCGGTCGCGGGAGAGCCCGCCAGCGACGAGGCGATCGAGGCCCTCCGGAGGCTCCGCTCCGACTACCTGCCCGCCGCGTTCGAGGGCGTCGACGCCGAGATACTGGTGACCGGCGAGACGGCGTTCAACGACGACTTCTTCGAGATAACGGACCGTTTCACGCCCATCATCTTCGTCTTCGTGCTGAGCCTGAGCTTCCTCCTGCTCACGGTGGCCTTCCGGTCCATCGTCATCCCGCTCATGTCCATCATCCTCAACATGCTCTCCGTGGGCGCGGCCTACGGGCTGATGGTCCTCGTCTTCCAGAAGGGTTATGGGGCGGGCGTGCTGGGCTTCCAGACGACCCCCATGATCGACGCCTGGATACCGCTGTTCCTCTTCGCCGTGCTCTTCGGGCTGTCGATGGACTACCACGTCTTCCTGCTCAGCCGCATCCGCGAGCGCTACGATCAGACGGGCGACAACGCGGAGTCGGTGGCGTACGGGCTGCGCTCCACCGCCGGACTCATCACCGGCGCCGCGCTCATCATGGTGGCGGTCTTCGGCGGGTTCGCCTCCGGCGACCTGATCGCGAACCAGCAGATCGGGTTCGGCCTGGCCGTCGCCGTTCTGTTGGACGCGACGATCGTCCGCACCGTGCTCGTACCTGCCACCATGCGGCTCCTGGGCAAGTGGAATTGGTACTACCCGGCGTTCCTGGAGTGGGTGCCGCGCATCGGCATCGAAGGAGAGGTTGAGACCGCGCCCGCTGGCGCCGCCGACTAGCCGACGCGGGCCCGATGCTATAATCCGCGGAGCAACGCTGCACGAGGCCAGTGCCTTGCTCATCACGACCCGGCGGCTGTTCGCCGTCCTTCTCCTGCCCATGTTCCTGGTCCTCTTCGTCGCCACGCTGACGGTCTTCCGCGTCAACGCGACGCTGCTCGAGGCCGACTTCTACACGGATACGTTCGAGCGTCTGGGCGTGTACGAATTCCTCTACGCCGACGCGCTGCCATTCGCCATCGAGGAGTCAGGCGTCGACCTCGCGGCCCTGCCGTTGGGGCTCGACCTGACGCCCGACGGGGTGGCCGGCTACGTGGCGCGCGTCCTGCCGCCCGAATGGCTTGCCGAGAACCTCGGTGGAGCCATCGCGCAGGCGGTGCCCTACCTCACGGGTGAGACGGACTCCTTCGAGATCACGCTGCGGCTCGACGACCGTGTGGAGGCGGCCGACGTGGTCGTCCGCGACCTGCTCCGCGACGCGCGCATCCACGCGTACCTCCTCGATGAGGTCGTGAGGCCGCGTCTTGACGAGAGCAAGGAGACACTCTTCGCTGGGCTGCCGTTCAACCCCGGGCTCACCACCGACCAGATCCTCGACGGCGTGAAGGACGTCGTGCCCGAGGAGTGGCTGAAGCAACGGATCGAGGACGTCCTGGACCAGGTCGTGCCGTACGCGGTCGGCAAGACAGACTCGTTCGCCGTCCACATACCGCTCCAGGAGCGCGCGGACGTCGGCCTGGGCGTGGTTGCCGTGTGGCTGAACCTGAGCCTCGAGGGCGGCGGCGCCTACGACTACCTGCTCGAGGAGCAGATCGCGCCGGTCGTCCGCGCCAATCTGGGCTCGGCCGTGGCCTTGCCCTACGGCGTCGAGGTCACCGACGCAGAGATCCTCGACGCCATGAGCCAGGTGCTGCCGCCGGACTGGGTCCAGGAGCGCGTGACCGACGCCATCGCCGCGTTCGGCCCGTACCTGACCGGCAGGACCGACAGCTTCGTGCTGTCGATCCCGCTGCAGGACCGCGCGGTGCTGGCCGCCGACGTGCTGGTCGATGCCGTCGACGCGAAGCTCGAGGCGGTGTACACCGCGCTGCCCATCTGCACGCTCGAACAGCTCGGCGACGTCGTTTCGAGCCTTTCGCTGACCGAGCTCCCGGAGTGCCGGCCGGCGCCTATCAGCTACGCCGCGCTCAAGTCGATCGTCAACCTGAACGTCGTCGATGAGCTCGCCGCCGCCATCGTCGACCAGCTCCCCGACGCCATCGAGGTGACGGAGCGGAGCCTGCTGGATGCCTTCGGCGACGCCCCCGGCGGCGTGTCCGTGGACGTCGTCCGCGGCTACCTGCGCGACGGCTATACGTTCACCGACGGCGACCTGGTGGGACTCTTCGAGAACTTCGACGCCGGGGACACCGACTTCGCGGCGAGGCTGGATGAATACCGCGGTTACCTGCGGGACGGCATCACCTTCGACGACTCCTCCCTTGCAGCCGAGCTGGGCGACAACATCGAGCTATTCGACGATGTGCGCGGGTGGGTTGACCTGGGCCGCAGCCTTCTCTTCCTCCTGATTGTCCTGCTCGGGTTCATCGCGCTCATCGTCGGCTTCCTTGGCGGACGCCGCTGGGGCACGCGGCTCGCCTGGGCCGGCGTCCCGGTGCTGATCTCCGGCGCTCTCATCGGCGGAATCTTCTCGGCCGCCAGCGGGCCGCTGCGCGCCTTCTCCGACGACCCCATCCGGGATCTCGACGTTACCCCGGTCCTGATCGACAAACTCCTGGACGTCCGCGACGACCTCGTCGCCTCGTTCGTCGACCCCATCGCGACCCAGGGGCTGGTGACGGCTGCTTTGGGGTTCGTCATGATCGTCGCCGGGAGCTTCTGGGCCAGCCGCCGGCGCGTCACGTTCGCCCCGGCGACTGCCGCGCCCACGTCTCCTCTCGCAGCGGAGCACGCGGGGGCCGCGGGCCGGGCGGTGGACGAGGCGGCGGAGGAACCGCCCGCCGAGGAGCCGCCCGAGGCCTCGCCGGAGGAGCCGGCCGGAGTCGAGGAGACACCGCACGAGGAAGCGGAGGCCAAGGACGCCTCCGAAGAGCAGGAAGAGGAAGGGCCCGCAAAGCCGAGCGCTGGCGCGTAACCGGCGCATTGCGAGTTCGCGCCGCCTCTCGCTAGAATCCGGCGCGAGGGCCGCCTGTGTGCTGCCCGCGGTTGGCCCCGTCTTCCTGCCCGGAGAGGAGTCACCAGAAAAATCTGGCCAGGTTCCGGGGAGTGCAGAAGGGTGATGCCCCTCTGCCGGGGGGGCACGGGGGTGTCCCCCGTGTTAGCTAATCATTCCCCCTTCCTGGCCAGGAAGGGGGCTAG
>JACZSI010000201.1 GCA_022574265.1 Chloroflexota bacterium
GCTGCACGGCTTCCCGCGCACGCGCCGCACCTGGGCGCAGGTCACGCCGCCCCTCGCCGAGCGCTTCACCGTCGTCGCCCCCGACCGCCGCGGCTACGGCGACTCCGACCGGCCGTCGGACCCGGCGACGTACGACAACGCCCACATGGCGCAGGACGCCCTCGAGCTCACGCAACAGCTGGGCTGGCAGGCGTTCCTCGTCGTCGGCCACGACAAGGGCGCGCCCGTCGCTCGCAGGCTTGCCACCGACCACCCCGACCTCGTGCGCGGCGCCATGATCATCGACGGCATCGCCGAGGGTGCGAACGTCGATCGCCGCCGCGATCCGACGGGACGGCAGTGGTACTTCGACTTCTTCCGTCAGCGCGACGTGGCCGAGCAGATCATCGGCCAGAACCCCGGCCTCTTCTTCGGTCTGTTCCTCGACCGCAACCCGCACCTGAGCCCGGAGCAGCGCGCCTTCTACGTCGAGCAGTTCAGCAAGCCCGGGACGACCGAGGCGGTCCTCGCGGACTACCGTGCGGCCCTCGAGCAAGACCGCGAGAAGTGGGCCGAGGAGACGGCTTCGGGCGCGCGGATACGCACGCCGATGTACTTCATCTGGGGCGCCGACGGCCCCGTCGGCGGCGCGCCCGTACTCGATGCGTGGGCGCAGGTGGCGGACGATATCCGTGGCGGCGAGGCGGTTCCCGGCGCGGCGCACTACGTCCACGAGATGCAGCCCGAGGCGACGGTCCGCCACATCATGCGCTTCGCCGACGAGCTGGGGCTGCCTTAACCAAATCTACCGGCGCCTACCGGATCCGGCCCCCGTGCGCGTCGATGACGGCCCCCGTCATGTACCCCGCGCCGTCGCTCGAAAGCCACACGACGGTCGCCGCGTGCTCCTCCGGCGTGCCAAGCCGCCGCATCGCCGACGTCGGCGTGTCGCTGACGCGCTCCGGCTGGTCGAGGTCGACCCAGCGGGGCCGGTGCGGCGTCTCGATGCCCCCCAGCGCGATGACGTTCACCCGCACCTCCGGCCCCCACTCCGAGGCCATCGTGAGGCTCATGTTGATGACGCCGGCCTTCGCCGCGCCGTAGGCCGCCGAGCCGGGGCTCGGCTCGCGCCCCGCGCGCGACGCGATGTTGGTGATGACGCCCTTGCCCTGCTTCATCATCAGCGGCGCCACCGCCGTGGCGCACCGGAACATCGTGACGACGTTCAAGCGGTACGCCTCCTCGACGTCGTGCGGCGACAGCTCCAGCAGCGGGCCCGCCCGAAACGTCTCGCCCCAGCTCCCGCCGACGACGTTCACGAGGATGTCGATCCGCCCCGTGAGGCCCAGCGCCTCCTCGATCATGCGCTCGACCTGCTCGGCGTCCCGCACGTCCGCCGTCACGCCGACGGCACGCCGTCCGAGCGCCCGCACCGCGTCGACGACCGGCCCGACGGGCTCGTGCGGCCGGCTGCGGCCGACGGTGACCTCCTCCGGCTCGCGGGCGACGACCACGACGTCGGCGCCCGCCTCGGCGAGCGCGATGCACGTCGCCTTCCCGAGCCCCTGCGACCCGCCCGTCACGACGGCCACCCTATCGGTCAGATCGAAATTCGGCATGTTGCGCCTCCTGCTCGTGATGAGGCGCCTACCCTATCGCACGAGAAGGGCCGGGGCTGATCGCCCCGGCCCCCGTGTCCTCGTATCGCGTCCGCGCCTAGGTCTTGCGCTCCAGCTCCTTGCGCCGCTCGGCGGCGTCCACGCCGCCCTCGAGGCCACGCGCGCTCAGGATCGGGCTGAACTTGCTGGCCGCGCCCTGCCGCTTGAAGCCCGCGTTGCCGGTGGCCATGCGGGTGCCCGTGCCGCCGGTGTCGCCTTTGGTCCGGGCGGCCGCAAGCTCCCTCGGCAACTCCGTGTCCATGCCGTGATAGACGTTGGCCGCGGGGTCGCGGAAGGTGTTCATCGGGTCGCCGCCGTCCTCGACGATCCTGATGTTCTCCTCGAGCATCTGCCGGAACATGATGATGCCCTTGTCGGAGCGGCCGAGGTTCTCGCCCGTACGGTCGGCGATCGGGCCCTGGGTGATCCACGCCGCCACGTCCTGCGCGCTGTTCGTGTCGAGGATCGACCAGCGCGGCTGGCCCTCTTCGTCCAGCTCGACGACCGGAGGCTCGAAGAAAGGCACGTCCTCCGGCCGCTGCTCGGGGTCGCTCTCGAGCTTGGGATGGCACATCACCCACCAGTGCCCGGTGTGCGTGTCGTCGATCGGCACGCGGATCTGGAACGACGGCCCCATCGTGCTCCAGTGGTCGCGGTGGATCCCGGAGCCGCCCTGGCGGAGGAAGTACGGGAAGACGATGGGGTGCCCCTCCCGCCAGGACGTGTCCTCCTCGGAGCCGCCCTCCATGATGCGCCGCTTGATGATGCCGTACTCGAAGCGGTCGAACCCGATCCTAGAGTGGCGCCGGTGCGGGCGGACGTTGTCGGGCTCACCGCGCATCTCCGCGATGTAGTTCGCCCAGCCCACGTGCA
>JACZSI010000202.1 GCA_022574265.1 Chloroflexota bacterium
CCACTTGCCGCCGTCGAGCACCTCCGTCGAGAGCCGGCTCTCGAAGAGGGCGTTCAGCAGCATAAAGAGGAAGGTGCTCCCCGACGCGAGCGTTGCCAGCACGGCGACGCCGAAGACGACGAAGATGAAGGTGCGCCGGGAGAGCGCCTGCCGCTCGGCGAGATCGCCTGCGCCGACTTCGGACTGCTGGCGGAACCAGTAGCGGGCCCATAGCGGCGCACCAACGAGCGTTAGGGTAAGCGCCCAGGAGAGGGGCGTGCCCCACCACCGCTGGCCCGTGAGCGTCACGCCCTGCGCGCCCGGCACGAGCAGGCCGATGGCGACGGCGAACAGCACCGCGAGCCCGACCGCGAGCGTGCCGAGACCGACCGCCGCCGTGAGGTAGCGGTAGGCGCGCCGGGCGCTGACGAGGCGCGTGCCCGCTGCTTCAGCCTCGGCGAAGACGACGGTGCGGTGGTAGCCCCAGACCGCACCCGCGACGAGCGCGGTGGCGAGCGCGGCTGGCAGTCCGTCGAAGTGGGCCGCCGCGCCGATAGACGCGGTGCGGCCCGATGCTGATAGCTGGACCGTCGCACCGATGATCTCCGGACGGTCCAGCACCCACTCGAACGCCAGGAACAGCGCGGTCGCGGCGGCGCCGATCACGGTGACCACGCCGCCGAAGATAGCCACGATGTAGATGACGATCTGCCGCAACAGCGAATCGGCATCGTCCGCCGAGACGCGGTGCCAGTGGAACCACCACCACACCGTGCCGACGAGCCCCGACGCGATGGCCCCGCGAAGCTGCTCGCTCCAGACCCCCGGCCCTGGGCCGATGAACGACCCGCCGAAGACGCGGTCGTACGCCGTCCCGAGCAGCGACGCCAGCAGGAGCCCCACGCCGACCGCCAGCAGGACGAGGCCGTAGGTGGACGTGACGTACGCGTACAGCCGGCGTGTCGAGCGGGCGACGCCGGTCGGCTGGCCCTCGGCCGTCTCCCACCGCCAGTGCACGAACCAGAGGCCGCCCCAGACGAGTATGGGCCCGATGGCCTTGAGCGCTTCGGCCGAGCCTTCGAGGGCCGAGCCGATAGCGCTCGTGAGGTTCACGGCGACGACGGCCGCGGCGACGAACAGCACGAGGTAGACGTAGACTTTGCGCCCGAGCGTCCCACGCTCGGCCGGATAGCGGTCGATCGAGCGCTGGGCCGCTCGCCACAGTAGCGCCCACACCGGGAAGCCAACGACAGTCGCCGCGATGCCGAACGCGAACTGGCCCGACCCCCGGCGCGCGATGTCGTCTAGGAATACGAGCCCGACGAGCCGGCTGACGATGAGCGTGAGGCCCAGCGTGGCGAGCATGAGCGCGATGAAGGCGAGGCCGTAGAAGAAGAGGCGGCGCACGGAGCCGATGCCCGGCTCTCCGGTCGCGCCGCCCGACCGCCGGGCCACCGACACCACGCCCCACACGATCAGCCCGATGATCAGCAGTGGGACCAGGGAGAACGCGAGGCCGGAGAGCTCCACGGCCTAGCCCGCGGCCGGTGGCGACGTTGGCGTAGGCGTGGGCGTGGGCGGCGCTGCCGGCAGCCCGCGCTCGATCGTGAGGGCGCACCCGAAGGGCCACGGCGCGTCGACGATCCGCCAGCCGGCGTCGGTCTCGGTCAGCAGGTAGCGGGACTCCGACGTGAACTCGGAGACGCCGAACGGGGGCGAGGCGCTGAACCGCGTGACGTGGACAGTCACCTCGACGTCATCCCCGGCGGGCCTCGTTGCGCCGAGCCGCGTGCGGACGTCGTCGTTGCGGCCGAACCGCTGCTGCCGCCGGAACTCCTCGATAGGGCAGTGCTCGCGGGCGTCCTCGCTCAGCAGGGCGTGAGCCGCGGCGTAGTCGGCGGTCTGGAGCGCCCGGACGTAGCGCTGGACCGTGCCCTCTGGCGTGTCCGCGGGCAGCAGCGGCGCCTCGTCGGAGCCGGTCGCCAGGGCGACGACGAGGCTGATGACGACGAGCCCCCCAACGACGGCCGTGATGCCTGCTAGCCAACGGCCCGATGCGGTCCGTGGGATCATGCGTCCAACGCTACACCACGCCTGGCGCGCCTTCCAGGCTACTGGGCAACGTCTAGCGTGAAACTCGCGGTCTGCGACGTCGCGGGCGAGACCGGGCTCACGACGACGACGGTCGGCCGGGAGAGGGTGAACGTCGCGGTATTGTCCGCGTCGAGCACGACCTCCGAGACGGTCGCGAGGTTCCCCGAGCCCTCCACGAGCCGGACGATGAACCGCTGCGCGATGCCGTCGCGGCGCGCGCGGACCCAGCCCTCGGCCTCCCAGCCGCCGTCCGTCTCGGCGTCGTCGAAGAACCCGGCTTCTGGCACCTCGATGTCGTCGACGCACCAGCCGGTCGTGTTCGTCGACTCGTCGGTGACGTACTCGAAGCGCAGCAGCACCTGCTCCCCGGCGTAGGGGCTGAGGTCGATCTCCTCGCGCACCCAGCCGCCCGACGCGCCGGTATACGACGGGCCGAA
>JACZSI010000203.1 GCA_022574265.1 Chloroflexota bacterium
ACGGCAGAGGCTGGCGTTGAGCGAGCGTTCGTTCGTACTTCGAGAGCCTCAGCACGAACGGGGGAGGTGGACGCTGAACCGCTCGTCCTGAGCCTGTCGAAGGATGAGGGGGGCTTGCACAGCAGAGGCTGGCGTTGGGCGAGCGTTCGTTCGTACTTCGAGAGCCTCAGCACGAACGGGGGGAGGTGGACGCTGAACCGCTCGTCCTGAGCCTGTCGAAGGATGAGGGAGGGCTTGCACAGCAGAGGCTGGCGTTGGGCGAGCGTTCGTTCGTACTTCGAGAGCCTCAGCACGAACGGGGGTGAAGCCGGCCGACTCCGTGCCGCCCACGAGCGTGGACGCCATACTTTGACGCCCCCGCACCCAGGTGATACAAGCAGCGAGCGCGATGGCGCGCTCAATCCTCGGCTTGGAGGGACGCCATGGGACAGGAGATCGACGACGTCAAGCGAGAGGTAGCGATCGGCACACGGCTGCTCGCCGAGTTCGGGCTCGCCACCGGCATCCTGGCCTCCTTGGGCCACGTGAGCATGCGCGTGCCCAACGACCCGGAGCTCTTCGTGGTCAAGGGCCGCGGGTATGCCGTCGACGCGCTTGCGTTGATGCGGCCGGAGGACATGGTGGTCGTCGACATGGACGGCAACTTGGTCGACGGCCCGCGCGACGCCTGGCAGTGCAACGAGGTCAAGATGCACTCCTGCATCCTGCGCGAGCGGCCCGAGGTCTCCTCGGTGACGCACGTCCACCCGCGGTTCTCCATCGTCATGGGACTGCTCGGCATCAAGATGCAGGCGATGTGCAACGAGGGCCAGCAGCTCACGCGCGCCGGCATCCCCGTGTTCCCGCACTCGCGGCTGATCCTGAGCGAGGAGGACGGCATGGCCGTCGTCGAGGCGATGGGCGACAGCTCGGCCGTGATGCTGCGCGGGCATGGCGCCGCGGTGAGCGGCACGAGCGTGGAGAGCTCGGTGCTGACGATGCTCCAGCTCGAGGAGCAGGCCCGCCAGAACTACTACGCCTACAGCATGGTGGGGCGCGACTACCAGGGCGTCCCCGAGGCCGACCAGGACGAGTTCGCGGCGGGGATGCGAGGGCTGGCGGAGCAGCCGCACCTCAAGGGGCCCATCTCGCGCTCGCGGCGGCCACGCGGGGGAGCGGGGCAGCCCGGCGGCGTGTGGGCGTACTACTCGGGGCTCGTCAGCGCCGACATGTAACAAGGGCACAGCCCTGCACCCACTCGTCAGCGCAGACCGACGCGTGTTAGCACACGCGGCCGGGCGCTGGCCGGCCGCTATGAACGACAGCATCGGCGTAGCGTCAGCGGCGCTACCCTATGTGGGTCAAGGGCTGTGCCCTTGCGGAGGCCGCGTTGCGTCTCGTCCCGCGCCCCGCGCATCTCGCGCACATCGCCGTCCACCCACGGCAGCACCCGACGGAGCTGTCGTACGTCAACGGCTTCTTCTATGGGCTCGGGGTCGGGATGCTGATGGTCCTCATCCCGCTGTACGTCATCAGCCTCGCCTTCGACCTCGCGGCCCTCGGTCTCGTCGTGTCGGCGGCGGGCGTGTTCCTCGTGCTGCTGCGCCTCGCGGGTGGGGCCGTTTCCGACCGCTTCGGCGAGCGCGTCGTCCTGGGCTTCAGCTTCGTCGCGCTGGTCGTCTGCGCGCTGATCTTCGTCGTCTCCTCAACCCTCCTCCCCCTCATCGTCGGCCAGCTCATCAATGGGGCGTCCCGCTCGGTGTACTGGTCCGCCGGCCAGTCCTATACGAGCCGCAGCGCCGAGGGGCACGCCGGGCTGACGATGGGCCGGCTGCTGAGCGCCGAGAGCGGCGGGACGATCCTGGGCTCGGTGCTCGCGGGGACGCTCGCGCAGCTCGCCGGCTTCGACGTGGCGTTCATGGCCGCCGCCGCCGCGAACGGGGCTGGCATCGTGGCGACGGTCGCCATGCCGCCGCTGCCGCGCGCCGGGCAGGTCCGGAGCATCCGGAGCACGCTGGCGCCGGCCAGGCGGATGATGGTGCAGCGCTCGCTGCGCCTCGGGCACTTCACGGCGCTGATGGCCGCCGCGTACGCCGCGCTGCTCGGCTCGCTCTACCTGGCGTTCTTCAAGGAGGCGGGCTACGGCGACGCCGTGGTCGGCCTGCTGCGGTCGGTCGGTGGGATCGGCGTGGTCGTCGTCGCCTACCCGTTCGGCGCGATCCTGGCCCGTCTCGGCGCTCAGCGCGTCGCGGTCGCCGGGTTCGCGATCACCGGCGCGGTCACAGCGCTGACGGCGCTCGTTGGGAGCTCGCTCGCCGCGGCCGTGCTGCTGATGGCGCTGGGCGGGATGGCGTTCGGCGGCATGCGGGCGCTCTATCCGGCCATCGCCGCGGAGAACAGCCCCGAGCGCGAGCGTGCGCTGTCCCTTGCCGTCGTGGGGCTGTACTGGGCGGCGGGCATGCTCGTCGTGCCGTACGTCTTCGGGCTGCTCGGCGACGGCGTCGGCATCCGGGGCGCGATGTATGC
>JACZSI010000204.1 GCA_022574265.1 Chloroflexota bacterium
CGCGCACGAAGGCCTGGCCGCTGGCGTCCTCGCGCTCCGCGACCGCGAGCGCGGCCGGCACGATGGCGCAGCCGGGGTGCGTGAGCGAGGGTGCGTGCGAGTCGTCTGTCTCGTCGGAGTGGGCGAGCATGGCATTGGCCATCGCGGCGGTCACGGCCGTCGTGACCACCTGCGAGCCGATGACCATGGCCTCCGGCGTCCCGCCGGAGGAGGCGGCGAACCGCGTCGCCAGCTCGCCGGGCTTGAGCTTCGAGCCCGTCACCATGGCGGCGATGGTGTCCAGCACGTGGTGCTTGGTCTTCTCGGCGACCTCGGCCGGCAGGGGGCGCTCCAACGCGCTCGCGATGTACGCAGCCAGCGACTCGATCAGCGTTGGTCCTGTCATGTGCTCCCCCTAGTTTCCGTCAGACAACACCCTGGCCGCCGTTGACGTGCAGCGTCTGGCCCGTGATGTAGGCCGCGTCGTCGCTGGCGAGGAAGGCGCAGGCGGCGGCGATGTCGTCGACGGTCCCTTTGCGGTCGATGTTCTCGCCGATGCCTTTGGGATACCAGGCCGCGTCCCGTGACGTGTCGATGAGGCCCGGCGAGACGACGTTCACTCGGATGTTGTGTGGGCCGAGCTCCCGGGCCAACGAGCGCCCAAGGCCCACCAGCCCCATCTTGGCCGCCGAGACGTGCGCCCGCTCCTTCCCGCCCGAGAACGCCCCGCCTCCCACGATGAACTGGATGTTCCCCGATCCGCGCTCGATCATCGCGGGCACGACGGCCCGCGTGCAGAAGAGCGCACCGTCGAGCACGACGCCACGAACGCGCTCCCATACCTCGTCGGTGAGCTCCACGAACGGCTTCGAAGGGCGGATCGCCGCGTTGTTGATGAGTATGTCGATCCGGCCAAGCTCGGCGATGGCCGCTGTGACCATCGCGTCGACGGCCTCGCGGTCGGCCACGTCGGCCAGGATCGCGGTCGCCCGCACGCCGAGCGCACGCGCCTCGGCGGCCACGGCCTGCGCCTCGGCCTCGTTCGTGCGCGCGTTGACGACGACGTCGGCGCCGTCGGCGGCGAGCCTGAGCACCGTTGCCCGGCCGATGTTGCGGCCGGAGCCCGTCACCAGCGCGACCTTCCCCGCGAGCCGCGTCCCGCGGTTAGTCAAAGTGCGCGCCGCCGTTGACCCCGAAGCACTGGCCCGTGATGTAGCCGGCATGGTCGGAGGCGAGGTAGACGACGAGCGCGGCGACCTCGTCGGGACGCCCGAAGCGGGGCACCGGCAGGCGGTCGTCGACCCGCCCCGCGATGTCCTCGGCGCGCTCCATGCCAGGGTCGCGCTCGACCTCGATCGAGCCGGGCGCGATGCAGTTGGCGGTGATGCCGTGGGGGCCGAACTCCTTGGCGAGGCCGCGCGTGAGGCCGACCACGCCAAGCTTGGCGGCGGCCTTGGCCGGGGTGCCACCGGCGTACGCGGAGACGCCCGAGTAGTTGACGATGCGGCCCCACCCACGCTCGACCATCCCCGGCAATACCGCGCGGCATGTCAGGAAGGGACCGTCGAGGTTGGCGGCCATCGTCCGGCGCCAATCCTCGGTCGTGGTATCGAGGAAGGCCCCCCGGACGCGAGAGGTCGCGTTGTTGACCAGCACGTCGACGCCGCCGAAGGCGTCCCGAGCGCCGCGCACCATCGCCTCGACCTGGGCCTCGTCGCCCACGTCGCAGAGATCCGTCCGCACCTCCGCGCCCTCGGCGGCACACGCGCTCGCCGTCGCCTCCAGCAGGTCCGCGCTGCGGCGCGTCGTCAGCACGAGGCGCGCGCCCTCCTTCGCGAACATGATGGCGGTCGCGCGGCCGATGTTGCGTCCGGCGCCGGTGATCAGCACGACCTTCCCAGCTAGCCCTGTTTCCACTGCAGCCGCCTCCCTCTCCTCAGCCGTGCACGTCGCGGCGCTCGAACGTGAACAGGGCGACGCCAAGCGCGACGGCCGTGAGCCCGAGCAGCACCGCGACGTGGAGGGGGTCGAGCCCGTTCGTGAGCGGGTCGGCCTCGATGAAGTAGTAGAAGGGCGAGAGCTTCTGAAGCGGCGTGAGCGCATCGGAGAGCGGCGCCAGCGCGTTCAGGAAGTACGCCGCGATCGCCACCGCGCTCGCGGCGCCGGCGCTCAGCCCGCGGGCACCGGTGATGCACCCCAGCGCCAGCGCGAACGTGCCGAACGCGACGGCGAGCAAGGCGGTGCTGAGGCAAACCGCGGCCAGCCCCGACAAGCTGATGTCCATGCCGACCGCGACGGCGCCGACCGCGAGGCCCACCCACATGAGCAGCGCGAGGACGAGCGTGGCGGCCGCGACGCCTCCGAACTTGTGCACGACCACGCGCCAGCGCGCCACCGGCGACGTGAGCAGCAGACCGAGCGTGCCCGCGCCCTCCTCGCCCGCGATCGCGGCGCTCCCACCCAAGACAGCGAAGATCACGAACATCAGCGGGATGACGAAGAAGAAGAGCTGGCTATT
>JACZSI010000205.1 GCA_022574265.1 Chloroflexota bacterium
GCACGGGGCGTCGTCGAGCTTGCGCTGCACGGCATCGGCGAGCGCCGGCAGCGCGAGGGCCGTCTCCGCGGCCACTGAGATCGCGGTCGGGTACAGGCGGCCGTGGTCGTCGGCCCAGCTCTTCACCAGGAGCTGACGGAGCGAGATGTCGATGAGCTTGGCGTCGGGCTGCATGATGTCGACGTTCGTGCGGGCGGCCCAGTCCTGGCGCGTCAGCTCGCGCTGGAGGTCGTAGAGGTCGAGGGCAAGGACCAGGTCCGCCTCGGCCAGCAGGTCGTTCTTCGACTCGGTGGCGTAGAGCGGGTGGCGGGAGGGGAAGCTGAACTGGCCGCCGGTCGCGACGACGGGGAGCGCGAGGCTGTCGGCGAGCCGCAGGAGCCCGGCGGCGCCCGACTCGGAGCGGCCGACGATCTCCGCCAGGATGACGGGCCGCTTGGCGGCGAGCAGCATCGTCGCGACCTCGTCCAGGGCGTCCGGGTCGCCGGCGAGCCTGGTGGGCGCGGGGAAGCTCGCGAAGTCGGGCAGCTCGAAGGGCTCCTCCAGCTTCTCTTCTTGGATGTCGGCGTCGAAGCAGACGTAGACAGGGCCCTGGGGCTCGGTGGTGACGAGGTGGTGCGCGCGGATGAGCGACTCGACGGCGGCCGGGACGCTGCCGGGCTGGTCGTCCCACTTCACGAAGTTGCGCACGGCCTCGCCCTGGACGTTCGCCGAGTGGATCCAGTCGATCCAGGGCCGGCGGTGGTTGGCATCGACGGGGCCGGTCGCGCCGAGGACGAGCACGCCGGTGCGGCCCATCCAAGCGTTGAAGACGGCCATCGAGGCGTGCAGCAGGCCGACGATGTCGTGCACGAACGCGGCCATCGGCTTGCCGGCGGCGCGCGCGTAGCCGTGGGCGATGGCGACGGCGATCTCCTCGTGCGAGCACAGGATCAGCTCGGGCCGCTCGTTGCCGGCGAAGTTGACGATGGAGTCGTGGATGCCCCGGAAGGTCGCGCCGGGGTTCATGGCAACGTAGTCGATGCCGAGGCCGCGGAGCGTGTCCACGATCACGTCCGAGCCGAACTCCGCCTTCGAGGTCGTGGTGCGTTTCTTCGCTGTCGTGGCCATGATTTTCTCCAAGTCTCGATCTAGGGGCCAGTCTCGGTCTAGAGCGCCGAGCGCCCCTCGAACCGCTCGCGCCAGCGCGGCAGCACCTCGGGGTTGAAGACGTGCTCCGGGACCTCGCCGCGCAGCGCGTGCAGCACGTCGTTCGTCCCCCACACGATCCCCGGCTTGAGGCCCGCGGCCTTGTTGTTCGCGGCCATGTGCGGCGTGATGATGACCTTGTCGCCC
This sequence comes from Chloroflexota bacterium, assembly GCA_022574265.1. GTDB lineage: Bacteria > Chloroflexota > Dehalococcoidia > Lucifugimonadales > Australimonadaceae > JADFRC01. The sequence goes on from JACZSI010000205.1 coordinate 1,333, forward strand.
ATCGAGCGCAGCGGGCTGTCCGCGGGCAGCGGCTCGATCTCGAAGACGTCGAGCGCCGCGCCCGCGATGCGTTCCTCCTGGAGCGCTTCGATCAGCGCCGGCTCGTCGATCGCGGGGCCACGCGAGGTGTTGATGATGATGGCGGTCGGCTTCATCAGCCTCAAGCCCGCCGCGTCGATCATGTGGCGCGTCTCCTTGGTCAGGATGACGTGCAGCGTGACCACGTCCGACTCGCGCAGCAGCGTCTCGAGCGGCACGCGCTCGATCCCGAGGCTCGCGAAGTGCTCGTCGGAGACGTACGGGTCGTGGCCGACCATGCGCACGTTCCACGGCGTCAGGAACCGGGACAGGCGCGAGCCGATGCGGCCGACGCCGATGATGCCGATCGTGAGCCCTTCGTAGCCGTCCTCGCGCCGTCCCACGTAGGTGCCGACGAGGTCGTTGTCACGCCAGGCGCCGCCGGTCTTGAGGTACGTGTCGCGCTCGCGGGTCTTCTTGAGCATCGTGAGCATGTACGTCATCGTGCTCTCGACGACGCCGCCCCAGTTGGCCTCGGTCGGCGCGTGCGTGACGACGATGCCCAGCTCGGTCGCGGCCTCGATGTCGATCTCGTCGACGCCGACGGTGTACTTGGCCACGATGCGCAGGGCCTCGGAGGCCATCAGCACGTCGCGGTTGATGCCCGAGCCCTTGATGGACGTGCCGACCAGCGCCTCGGCATCGGCGGCCATCTCGACGAGCTTGCCCTGCGAGTCGCCGGTCGGGTCGGCCCAAGACGCCGCGCCGACGATGATCTCGCAGCCGGCGGCCTCGAGCTCCGGGTGCGTCTCGGTGGCGGGGGCGAAGATGAGTACCCTGGGCTTGGGCATGACGCCTCCTCTGCTGGTGGGGCCGCACGCGGTGCGCCAGGTGCGGGGCGGCGCCCATGATGCCCGGTGGCGCACGAGTCTGCAAGCTTGAGCGCGCCGGGGCTCGATTGCCCGCGGGCCACGGCCGCCGGTACAATCGACGCGCGGCCCGCGCGCTCGGCGCCCGCGTCCAGCCACCGTAGCTCAGGGGTAGAGCAGCTGTTTCGTAAACAGCAGGTCGAGGGTTCGAATCCCCCCGGTGGCTCCAGCTTTGCCTTGAGCCTGCCCACGACGCCATCCCCTGCTAGGTC
>JACZSI010000206.1 GCA_022574265.1 Chloroflexota bacterium
TCCCCTCGGCCGGGAACGCCGCCGGGGCGCTCGCCGCCTACTGCGCGCGTGCCGGCATGGAGTGCCACGTCTTCATGCCGGCCGACGCGCCGGAGGCCAACAAGAAGGAGGCGGAGCTCGCCGGCGCGCACGTGACCCTCATCGACGGTCTGATCTCCGACGCGGCGGCCGCGTCGCGCGCCCAGGCGGCCAAGCTCGGCCTGTTCGACACCTCCACACTGCGCGAGCCCTACCGCGTCGAGGGCAAGAAGACGATGGGCTACGAGATCGCGCAGGACCTCGGCTGGCGGCTGCCGGAGGCGATCATCTACCCCACGGGCGGCGGCACGGGGATCGTCGGCATGTGGAAGGCGTTCGAGGAGATGGAGGCGCTGGGCTGGATCGGCAGCGAGCGGCCGAAGATGATCGTGGTGCAGGCCGACGGCTGCGCGCCCATCGTCCGTGCGTTCGAGCGCGGCGAGCGCCATGCCGAGCCCTGGGAGAACGCGCAGACGATCGCCGCCGGCATACGCGTGCCGTCGGCCATCGGCGACTACCTGATCCTCGACGCCGTGCGCGAGAGCGGCGGCACCGCGCTCACGGTCTCCGACGACGACATGCTTGATGCGATGCGGGAGATGGCGTCCGCCGAAGGCATCTGGCCAGCGCCGGAGGGCGCCGCGACGCTCGCCGGGTACGCGAAGCTGCGAGCGTCCGGCTTCCTGGCGCCGGAGACCGAGACGGTGCTCATGAACACGGGGAGCGGGCTGAAGTACCAGGAGCTCGTCGAGGCGCCAGGATAGCCCTGGCACCTCGGGGTGGCTCGCGCGCTCGCTCGGGATGTATCGTAAGGCAACTACGGAGAGAACGATGAGCGCCGTCATCGAGCTAGAGAGCCTGACCAAGCACTACGGCTCGGCCCGTGGCATCGTCGACGTGGACCTCGAGGTGAACGAGGGCGAGGTCTTCGGGTTCCTCGGCCCCAACGGCGCGGGCAAGACCACCACCATCCGCCTGGTCCTGGACCTGATCCGCCCGAGCAGCGGTACCGCGCGCGTGTTCTCGCTCGACGCCCGCCGCGACGCCACGCTGATCCACGCGCGCACCGGTTACATGTCGGGCGAGCTGGCGCTGTACAACGGCCTGACCGGCGCGGAGATGCTCCGGTTCGCGGCCAACCTGCGCGGCGGCGTCGACTGGGGTTACGTCGAGGGACTAGCCGAGCGGCTGGACTGCGACCTCTCACGGCCGATCAGGACGCTATCGACCGGCAACAAGCACAAGGTGGGCTTGATCCACGCGCTCATGCACCAGCCGGAGCTGCTGATCCTGGACGAGCCCACGTCCGGCCTGGACCCCATCGTGCAGGCGGAGTTCCACCGCATACTCGACGAGGTGCGAGCCGAGGGCCGGACGGTGTTCCTCTCGTCGCACATCCTGCCGGAGGTCGAGGCCGTCTGCGACCGGGTCGGCATCATCCGGGAGGGCAGGCTGGTCACGGTGCTCCAGGTGGAGGCTCTGAAGGAGAGCGCGCTGAACGACCTGGAGTTCCACTTCGCCGCCGAGGTGCCGGCCGATGAGTTCGCGTCCCTCCCTGGGGTGCGCGAGGTCACGGTGGAGGGCACGGTCGTGCGCTGCACCGTCGCGGGATCGGTGGACGCCGTCGTGAAAGCGGCGGCGCGCCACGAGGTCCTCGACGTCATCAGCCACGAGCGGGACCTGGAGCAGGTCTTCCTGGCGTACTACACCGGTGAGCGCGACGATGCTGGCTAACGTGTTCCTGAAGACGGTGCGCGACCAGCGGCGCTCGCTCCTGTGGTGGGGCATCGGCGTCGTCGCCCTCACCTCCCTGACCGTGGCTTTCTATCCGGCTTTCGCCGACGCCCCCGACTTCGAGGACCTCTTCGAGCAGATGCCAGAGGCGCTGGGCAGGATGTTCGCCGGTGAGTTCACCGACCTGACGTCCCCCGAAGGATTCCTTAATAGCCAGCTCTTCTTCTTCGTCATCCCGCTGATGTTCGTGATCTTCGCTGTCTTGGGTGGGAGTGCCGCGATCGCAGGCGAGGAGGGCGCGGGCACGCTCGGTCTGCTGCTCACGTCGCCGGTGCCGCGGTGGCGCGTGGTCGTGCACAAGTTCGGAGGCGTCGCGGCCGCCACGCTCGTCCTCGCGCTGCTCATGTGGGTGGGCCTCGCGGTCGGCGCCGTCGCGGTTGGCATGGACATCAGCTTGGCGGGGCTGGCCGCGGTTTGCCTCAGCACCGCCTTGCTCGCCGTCGCGTTCGGCACGTTCGCCCTGGCGCTTGGGTGCATCACCGGTGCCCGCGGGCTGAGCGCCGGCGCCGCGAGCGCGGTGGCGATCGCGGCGTACTTCCTGAACGCGCTGGCGCCGCTCTCCGATGCGCTCACGCCGCTGCAGAAGCTCTCGCCCTTCTACTACTTCATCGAGGCCGACCCGCTCACGAACGGGCTCGACCCCCTCCACGTCACGGTGCTGCTCG
>JACZSI010000060.1 GCA_022574265.1 Chloroflexota bacterium
GCGTTGATGGTCGCGCGGCTCGCGCGGTCGCTCGGCCTGCCGAACTGGGTCAAGCTCGAGGTCATCCCCGACCCGAAGTACCTGCTGCCCGACCCCATCGGCACGCTGGAGGCCGCCAAGGCGCTGCTGGCCGACGGCTTCACGGTGCTGCCGTACATCCACGCCGACCCGGTGCTCGCGAAACACCTCCAGGAGGCGGGCTGCGCGGCGGTCATGCCGCTCGGCTCGGCCATCGGCTCCGGCAAGGGCATCCACACGCGCGAGGAGATCACGATCATCGTCGAGCAGGCGACCGTCCCCGTGATCGTCGACGCGGGCTTGGGCGTGCCGTCCGATGCCTCGCAGGCGATGGAGATGGGCGCCGACGCCGTGCTCGTGAACACCGCCATCGCCCGCGCGAAGGACCCCGCGCTCATGGGCGAGGCCTTCAAGCTGGGCGTCGAGGCCGGGCGCAAGGCGTACCTGGCGGGGCGCATCGAGCAGCAGGAGTACGCCCAGGCGAGCAGCCCGCTGGAGGGCGTGATCCAGGCGACGTCGTGAGCGCCGCTACGAGCTCCAGCCCGTGCCCACCAAGCTCCTTGCGCCATGCGTCGCGCTCGTCACCGACCGGCGCGTGTCCGGCGGCGTCGACGCGCTGCTGGCCGCGGTCGAGGCCGCGGTCGCGGGCGGCGTGAGTCTCGTCCAGATGCGCGAGAAGGACCTGCCCGACGCCGAGCAGCTGGTGCTGGCGCGCCGCCTCCGTGAGCTGACGGCCGGCCGCGCACTGCTGTTCGTGAACGACAGCGTGAGCATCGCGCAGGCCGCCGGCGCCGACGGCGTCCAGCTCGCGGAGCGCTCGCGCACCGTCGCCTCGGCGCGCGATGCCACGGCCCTTGATGCCCTGGGGAGAGGGCGGCTGCTCGTGGGGCGCTCCGTCCACGACCTCGCCGGCGCCACGGAGGCGGCCGAGCAGGGAGCCGACCTGCTGGTCGTGGGCGCGGTGTTCGAGACGGCGACCCACCCCGGTCAGCCTGCCGTGGGGACCGGCCTCGTCGAGCAGATCGCCTCGGCGGTGAGCGTGCCGGTCCTCGGCATCGGCGGCATCACGGCCGCCAACGCGGCCGATGTCATCGTCGCGGGCGCGGCCGGAGTGGCCGTCGTCACGGGCGTGCTCGCGGCCGGAGACCCGCAGGACGCGGCGCGCGCCATCTGCGACGCCGTCCAGCACGCATGGGCGGCCCGGAGCCGCGGCTGATGCTGCGCCTGACCGTCAACGGCAAGCAGCGGGAGGTCGAGGCGCCCCTGACGGTCGCCGGCTTCCTGGCGTCGCTGGGCTACGACGGGCGCTACGTGGCGGTCGCGCGGAACGGCGACGTGCTCGACCGCGAGACGTTCGGCGCGGTCGCGCTGGAGGACGGCGACCGTCTGGAGATCGTGCGCCCCGTCGGGGGGGGCGCCTAAGCCTCGCCGGCCTCACGGTACGGCCTTGCCCCAAGCTCTCCGCGCATTCCGTGGCGTCGGCGTTCGACAGCCGTTTCGACCATCCCCCCGTCCCCCTTCCTCGCCAGGAAGGGGGTGATCAAGCTAGATACGGGGGACACCCCCGTGCCCCCGGCAAAGGGGCTTCGCCCCTCTGCACTCCCCATCCGGAGCAGCACACGGTGTCCAGCGCTACGCCAGCGCCAGGGCAACGACGCCCCCCACGATCAGCACCGTCGACGCCAGCTTGACCCCGAGCGTCCGCCGGTCGAGCGGCTCGCCGAGCACGTTCCAGTACGGCGTGCTCAGAGCCGCGCTGGCGGCCAGCACGAGCAGCGGCCGCGACGACGAGACGGCGCTCACGAGCGACACGGGGCCCAGCGATAACGCCAAGACGAACATGAACGCGGCGATGGGCGCAATGATGCCCTCGGTGAGGACGAGCGTGCCCATCGCCCGCCGGTCCCACAGCATCTGGCGGGCCTCGCGGAACGCCGTCCGCCTGCCCTGGAGCGCGAGGACGCCCGCGCCCATGGCGGCCGCGCGGAAGGCCTGGATCGCCCAGACGTTCATCTGATTCGTGGCCTCCTTGCTGACCACGAAGGCGACGCCCATCACGAAGCTGGCGCCGAGCAGGATCACGAGCGCCCGCCGGTTCGCGATGCGGAACCAGCCCAGCTCGGGCCGCACGGTGACCGTCGCGCCGCCGAGCACGACCATCCCGATCGCCGCCCACTGCAGTCCGTTCAGCGATTCGCCCAGGAACGTCACGGCCAGCAGCGCCGTGAAGATGGGCGCGGTCATCTGGATCGGCGTCGCGCGCGAGACCTCCTCGAGCCGCAGTCCGTGGAAGAACAGCGTGATGCCGCCCGCCCACAGCAGTCCGCTCGCGATGGCCCACGGGATGCCGGCGCCCCCGTCGAAGCCGACGGTCGGCACGACGACGGCGAACAGGAGCGCCGCGATCGGGACCTGAAGCAGCCCGAACGCGACGTTGAACGACTGCGCGCTCGGAAACAGGTGCGCTATCAGTCGCTTGTCGAGGATCGTGACGAGCGCGAACAGCGTCGTGCTGATGAGCACGGCGACGACCCACGTCATGAGGCAGCTCCGGTTCAGGTCGTTTGCGGCGGTCCGCCCATGCTACCAGGCGCTCCGGCCGTGCCGGATTCACCACTTGTGATGAGGCGCGCTCAACACCTTGGGCGAAGGCACCCGCTCCCCATGGAGGCAGACTGGGGTTGCAGGGCGCAACGACCAGGGAAACGGGAGACACAAAATGCTCATAACCACCTCCACCCTCGGGATCATCATGCTGGTGCTCAGCTTCCTCTCCGTCGCCCTCAGCGGCTCACCCGTCGGTGGCACGCAAGGCCTCCTCGACGAGGACACGCCCTTCTCCGTCGAGGCCGTCCAGGTCCCCGCGGGCCAGTTCAACACCATGTACGGCGCCATCGTCGACGACATCGCTTCCTTCGCCGCCAACCCGGACCTGGCGCTGGCCACCGCACGCCGCGACGAGATGGCCGCCTACGCCGAGTCCCTCGTCGGACAGTTCGGCAGCTTCGCCGAGGCGATGCAAGGCGAGCTGGACGCGGCCACCGACCAGTCCTAGCACCGCACCGTCACGCACTCGCACCAAAGGAGACCCACATGAGCGATCAACCCATCCGCCACATGGTCGACGAGCTCGTTGGAGAGGACGCAGCGCACCTGGGCGGCTCCATCGCCAGCGCCATCGGGAGCCGGATGCGTTCGGGCGCTCCGCCCCGCGCGGTCGTGCTGCGGCTCGACAGCGTCCGCGCCCACTCCGGCGGCCTGCGCCGCCAGGTCACCGTCCTGGCGTCCACGGAGGTCTACCTCTAAAGTCCCGCGGGTCGGGCCGTCCGCTCGCCTGTTGTGGCTCTGGTTCCGCATCCGTAGAATGGGCCGGCCACCACCCGCCCCTCGGAGACTCGCTTTGCCCACCGCGAAACGGAAGCCAAGCACGCTCGGCGCGCTCAAGAAGAGCGGCTACGGGATCGTCTCGGTCCGCGAGGAGATGCGGCGCAACCTCATCGCCCTCATCGAGAGCGGCAAGCCCCTCTTCCCCGGCATCGTCGGCTTCGACGACACGGTGATACCGCAGATCCAGAACGCGGTGCTTGCCGGACAGGACATCATCCTGCTGGGCGAGCGCGGCCAGGCGAAGTCGCGCCTCATCCGGGGACTGGTCGCGCTGCTCGACGAGGAGATCCCGATCCTGGAGGGCAGCGAGATCAACGACCACCCCCTGGCCCCGGTATCCAAGATGGGCAGGGACCTCGTCGCCGAGATGGGCGACGACGCGCCCGTCGAGTGGATCGGACGCGACCGGCGCTACGGCGAGAAGCTTGCCACGCCCGACATCTCCATCGCCGACCTGGTGGGCGACGTCGACCCGATCAAGATCGCGGAGGGGCGCTACCTCTCGGACGAGCTCGCCATCCACTACGGCCTGATCCCCCGGACGAACCGCGGCATCTTCTGCATCAACGAGCTGCCGGACCTCGCGGAGCGCATCCAGGTGGGGCTGTTCAACCTGATGGAGGAGCGGGACGTCCAGATCAAGGGCTACCGCGTCCGCCTCCACCTCGACGTGGTCGTCGTGGCCAGCGCGAACCCGGAGGACTACACGAACCGCGGGCGCATCATCACGCCGCTGAAGGACCGCTACGGCGCGCAGATCCGCACCCACTACCCACGCGAGGCCGCGCACGAGATCGCGATCATGGAGGCGGAGCGCCGCCGATTCACGGACACGGACGACCGCGTGGCGATCCCGAGCTACATCAAGGAGATCATCGCCGAGTACACCGCCCTTGCCCGCCGCCACCCCGAGATCAATCAGCGCTCCGGCGTGAGCGTCCGGGTGTCCATCGCGAACTACGAGACGGTGCTGGCCAACGCGCTGCGCCGTTCGCTCATCGGCCACGAGGCCAAGGCCACGCCGCGCATGACCGACCTCCCGTTCATGGTCGCGTCGACCGTCGGCAAGGTCGAGCTCGAGACGATGGAGGAGGAGCGCGAAGGCCGCGTGCTCGAGGACCTCATCAAGAAGTCGGTCCTCAACGTCTTCGACCGCTACTTCTCCGTGGGCGATTTCGACCAGCTGGTGCTCGCCTTCGAGTCGGGCTCGACGCTCGAGACGGGCGCCGGCATGCCGTCCAAGGAGTACGTGAAGACGCTGGCCAAGTTCGACGGCTTCCGGGAGGCGTTGCGGAAGCTCAAGGTGGGCGACGAACCCTCCTCCGTCGCATCGGCGATGGAGTTCATCGTGGAGGGGCTGCACCTCAACCGCCGCCTCAACCGCGACAGCGTCGACGGCATCAACCGCTACCACGTCTCGGCGCCACCTAGCAACAGGTAGCCCGGTGGGTGCATCATATCCATGAGGCCCACAAGGACAGACGGCGCTCCCCAGGAGGCTCCCACAGGATGGCGAACGAGCCCGAATACGATGTCGTGATCGTCGGTGGCGGAGCCGCGGGCCTCGCCGCGTCCATCTATGCCGTCCGCGCCATGCTCAAGACGCTCGTCATCGAGAAGATGGCGATCGGCGGTCAGATCCTCTACACCGGCGAGATCGAGAACTACCCCGGGTTCCCCGAGCCCATCGGCGGGCCCGAGCTCGCCATGCTGTACCAGAAACAGGCGGAGCGCTTCGGCGTCGAGTTCAAGTACGACCTCATCGCGAGTCTCGACGTCGAAGGACCGGTCAAGAACGTCATCGGGCACGAAGGCCAGTACACGGCCAAGACCGTGATCGTCGCCTCGGGCGGCGAGCACAACAAGCTTGGCGTGCCGGGCGAGGAGGAGTTCTCGGGCCGGGGCGTCTCCTACTGCGCGACGTGTGACGGCAACTTCTTCAAGGACATGGACGTGACCGTCGTGGGCGGCGGCGACGCCGCCATGGACGAGGGAACCTACCTGACCCGCATGACGAAGAGCGTGACGGTCGTGCACCGGCGCGACGAGCTACGGGCCAGCAAGATCCTCCAACAGCGTGCCTTCGCGAACCCCAAGATGGAGTTCATCTGGGACACGGCCGTGGAAGAGATCAAAGGCAACGGCGACGTGAACGGCCTCGTCCTCAAGAACCTCAAGACGGGCGAGGTCTCCGAGCGGCCCACGGAGGGAGTTTTCATCTACATCGGCTTCCACCCCGTGAACGACTACCTGCGGGAAAGCCTGAAGATCGACGCCGCCGGCCACGTGGTCAGCGACCTGCAGATGTCCACGAGCGTGCCCGGCGTGTTCACGGCCGGCGACGTCCGCCAGCACTCGGACCGCCAGCTCGCGAACGCCGTGGGCGACGGCGTCGCGGCCGCGCTCGCGGCCTACCGCTACATCAGCGCGGCGTAGGCCCCGAGCAACCACGCAGCTTGCGCAACGAGAAGGGCGCCCTTCGCGGGAAGGACGCCCTTGATGTGTCGAGTTGCTTCGGGCCTAGTGTGAGGCGCCGCAGCCGCAGTTGCCTCCGCAGGCGCAGCCGCCGCCGCCGCCCATGGCGATGTTCGGGTTCGTGATGACGAACCCGCTGCGCATCAGCCCTTCGCTGTAGTCGATCATCGCGCCCTCCAGGAGCGGCGCGCTTTCCATGTCGGTGATCACGCGGACGCCGTCGTCGTGGAGCACGAAGTCGTCCTCGGCCGTCTCGTCCTCGAGCGCCAGCATGTACTGGGCGCCGTTGCCGTTCGGCACGACGATGACGCGCAGGGCAGCACCGGGCTGGCCTTCCTCTTCCAAGATCCCGCGCAGCTTCTCGGCAGCGGTTTCGGTGACCGTAATCATGGGCGCTCCTCATAGATAGCGACTATCGGTAGGCTAGCAGCCGGGCAGGCGTCCCGTCAATCCGGCAGAAGCACCATCCGGCGCTTCCCCGAACGGAGTGCGTTCTGGTAGACTTTTGCTGTAATGGCGCGCGCCCACGAGCTTTGGAGCGCCACACCCGCCCTGGAGGGTTCTACGGCAAATGACGTACATCATCATCGAGACCTGCATCGACGTGAAGGACGCCGGCTGTGTCGATGTCTGTCCAGTGGACTGCATCTACGAGGGCGACAAGATGTACTACATCAACCCCGATGAGTGCATCGACTGCGCGGCCTGCGAGCCGGTCTGTCCGGTCGAGGCGATCTTCGCCGAGGACGCGGTGCCCGAGGCGTCCAAGGAGTACATCGCCATCAACAAGGACTTCGACTACCCAAGCTGACCGGCCCCCGAACCCCGAGATGTGCGCCAGCCGGCTCCATGCGAGCCGGCTGGCTGCTTTTTGGCCACTAGCCGCCCAGACTGTCGAGCACCTCGTCGGTCGAGCCAAGCAGGCAGGTGAAGATCGGCACGTCGCGCTCCGTGTACGGCCGCTGCTCCGCCGACCGCAGCTCCATGACCAGCTCCAGGAAGCGATCAGGGTGGTCGGTCTCGAACCCCAGGACGAACTCCTGGTCGTCCAGGCCGAACGAGTACGAGGTGTGGATGACCACCTCCGGGTAGCGGTGGCCGACGTCGAAATGCGCCGACATCATGCGCTGCCGCTCCTCGGGCGACAGCTGATACCAGGCGTGGGTCTTCACGAAGGGGTAGACGAAGAGGTAGCGGCGCCCCATCGGCCGGATCCGCAACCGCCCCTCCGAGCCTGCGTGCTCGTGCTCGTTGACGTACGTCGAGTGGCGCGTCATCGCCAGGTAGGAGTGCGTGCTGCGCAGGTAGGAGCCGAGCTGCGTCGCCGCCACGTCGGTCGCCAGGGCCCTGACGTGCTCCAGGTCGGGGCTCACGGACCACACCAGGATGTCGGCGTCCGCTCGCATGCCCATGAGGCTGTAGGTGCGCACCATCATCGGCGGCGAGGCCCCGTCGATAACCCCGGCGAGCTCTCGCTTGTCCTGCGCGCGGGTCTCGACCGGCAGCCGGCGCCACGCCGGGTCCACCTGATAGAAGGTGTATTTGACGAACTGAGGAGGCGGGGAGGTGGTCATGCGGCTTCGTCCTTGGGGAGAGGTCGAGTTTATCACCCGGCGGTCGGGGCACCGGGAGGTGGGGCGCACGCATCCAATCGATAGAGCGGGGTGGCGCAGGCATGAGCAAGGGCACGTGGGTCTTCATCGGGTTCATCGGCCTGGCGGTCGTCGCCCTCCTGACGCAGATACCGGGCACGCCGGTATGGCGCCTCTTCAACCCAACGCTCACCGTGACCGTCGCCGGCCCCGGCGGGGGCGCCGAGCCGATCGAGCTCAAGATCATCTCGGTCCTGCCGCGCGACGCCATCGTCGCCATCCTCGATCCGACGTTCGTGAGCGGCGACGAGGCCGCGGCGCAGATGGTCCCAACGAGCCGGGTCATCGGCCTCTCGATCAACGGCGACCACCGGGCCTATTCCACGGCGCAGCTCAGCTCGCGCGAGGTGGTGAACGACACGGTCGGAGGAGTACCGGTCGCCGTCACCTGGTGACCGCTCTGCTTCACGGGCATGGTGTTTGCCCGCAGCATCGAGGGACAGGAACTCACGTTCGGGGTATCGGGCAAGCTCATCATGAACGCTGTCGTCCTGTACGACCATCAGACGGAGACACTGTGGAGCCAGTTCTTGGCAGAGGGCGTCCAGGGGCCGCTGACCGGCGTTCGGATGGAGCTGTTGCCGTCGCAGCTGACGACCTGGGGTGCCTGGACGGCGCAGCACCCGGACACGCTCCTGCTCGACCGCGGCTTCGGCCTGTTCCGGAGCGACCGCTACGAGGGGTACTACGCCTCAAGCAGGGCCGGTATCCTGGGCGAGCGGAACCGCGACGACCGGCTGCCCACCAAGGAGCTCGTCGTCGGGCTGCGCCACGGGAGCGACGTCATCGCCTACGCCTACCGGGACCTGGCCGAGGCCTTGGTGCTCAACGAAGCGTACGACGGCGAGCCCATCGTGGTCACCTTCGACCCAGATTCGCGGGCTGCCGCGGTGTTCGAGCGCACGGTGGACGGCCAAGCACTGACGTTCGAGCCGGGGGAGCGCGGCGACGGCACGACGATGCGCGATGCCCAGACAGGCTCGCTCTGGTCGACGGCCCAGGGCGTCGCGCTCGACGGCCCACTCGAGGGCGCGCAGCTGGCGCAGCTTCCCTCGTTCGTCTCGTTCTGGTTCTCCTGGTCCGACTTCTATCCCCAGACGGCCGTCTATCAACCCGGCGGTACGCCCGAAGCGTAGTCTTCAATAAGGGAGCGCTCGCGATGGGAGGACCCTCGGTGACACACAGACTCAGCCGGCTCGGACTCTTCGCCGTGGCGGCGCTGGCCGCTACGCTCGTGCTCGCGGCTTGCCAGAGCGAGGTCCAGGACGCGGTCCCCGGCCTCGCGATCACGCTCAGCCAGGGTGGGGACGTCATCGGCGAGGGGGACGTCACGCTGGCCGCGGTCCTCGAGCGGGGCAAGCCCGTCGTCCTGAACTTCTGGGCGGCGCTGTGCGGCCCCTGCCGGCTGGAGATGCCGGAGTTCCAGCACGTTTACGACGAGCGCGCGCACGAGGTCACGATCCTGGGCGTGGACATCGGCCCGCAGTGGCGCCTCGGCACGCGCGAGCAGGGTGAGGCGTTCCTGGCCGAGATCGGCATCACCTATCCCGCCGGCACCACGTCCGACCCCGATGTCAACACGAAGTTCTCGATCCTGGGGATGCCGACGACGGTCTTCATCCACGCGGACGGCCGAGTCCTGCGGACGTGGACGGGCGCGCTCAACGAGGCCAAGATGAACGAGCTCATCGACGAGCTGGTCGCGGGCTAACCCTGGCTGGTTGACAGCCGCCGGCGGCTAGAGGAACTTCGCCGCGTCTTCCACGAAGGCGTGCTGGCAGCCGGTCGAGCAGAAGTAGTACTTCACGCCCTCGTGCTCCGCGGTGCCACCGGGCGGGCTCGCCTTGTCGACCGTCATCTTGCAAACCGGGTCGATCGCCGTATCCCCCGCCTTCCCGAATATCGTGTCCAGCTGCTGAGTCATCTCGCCCTCCCCGTTCGTTGTATGGGCCGCCGGTCGATGTATGGGCCGCCGGATCCCCGTTCGTGGTGAGGCACTCGAGCCACGAACGACGCTCGCTCGCAAGCCGTCGTCCGTCCTTCGAGAGCCTCAGGACGAACGGGAACGTGGCCTGACCTCAGGCCTTCCAGCCCCGGAGACGCAGGCGGTTCGTCACCACCGACACCGAGCTC
>JACZSI010000061.1 GCA_022574265.1 Chloroflexota bacterium
ACGCGCGGTGCTTGCGCGCCGTGCCGGCTGCCTCGAGCTCGACGTCGCGGTAGCCGATGCCGACGCCGAGCGTGAGCCGCCCCTTGGAGATGTGGTCGAGCGTCGCGGCGTCCTCGGCGATCTGGAGGGGGTTGTGCAGCGGCAGCAGCAGGATGCCCGTCATCAGCCGCATGTCGCCTGTCTCGGGCGCGAGGCGCGCCAGCATGGGGAACGGCTGCGGCCAGACCGTCGGGTGCGAGACCCAGTGCTGCGGCACGGTGACCGACGCGAACCCGGCGTCGCGCGCCACGTGGCAGATCTCGATGACCTCGTCGATCTGCTCGTGCAGCGGCCGCGTGGGGTCGGACAGGAAGGAGCGCAGGTACAGGCCGAACCGCATGTGCTTCCTCAGGGGCGGGTGTGCCGACGGCAGCCCGCAGCGTATCCGTCGCCCGCGCGCCGGTCAACGCTCGGCCACTCGCCATCGCGCGGAGCAGCGCTGCGCAGGTCAGGAGCGTGGAGGGCTGATACGGCCTCCGGCAACAGCGCAGCTCTCGTTCGTCCTGAGGCTCTCGAAGCCTGTCCTGAGCGCGGTCGAAGGGGACGGACGCAGGTTTGCCGCGCCCGAGGGTCCGTGGTTCGAGAGCCTCACCACGAACGGAACCTGGAACCCGAGTGATGCGGGTGCGGGTGGGCAGCCGATCGGCTAGCTGACGGCTAGCTCCTGGCGGATCGCCGCTTCGAGGTCCTCGGGCACGAACCCCCTTGGCCCCTTCTCGCCCTGGAACGCGATCCGGCCATCCCCGCCCACGAGGTAGAGCCGGTCGGGCAATGCCCCATACGCGCTCGCCACCGTGTCGTCGATGCCATCGACCAGCACGGTCATCTCGATGTCGAGGGCGATCGCGCACGCCTGCGCCACCTCGGCCCGCTCCTCCTCGGTCGTCGGGTCGTACACGTGGATATCTGGCTCCTGGTTGCCCTGGGATATCCAGCCGTCGTCGGGGTGTGCCTCTCTGATATAGACGACGAGGAATTCCACCCGGTCGCCGTATGTGTGGTAGAGGTCGTGCAGTGCGCCCAACTGGCGCCGGAATGGAGGTCAGGTGTACGAGCCGAAGATCAGCGCGACGGGCCGCTTGCCCCGGAAGCCGGACAGCTGCACCTTCGTGTCGGTCAGGCCATGCGTCGCGTCCAGCGTGGGCAGGTTGAAGTCGAAGGCTGGGTCACCCTGCTGGAGCTTGGGGATCGAGAGATCCCGGTGCTGCGCGGACGCCTGCACCTCTTCTTTCGTCTTCGGTGGCCCCGGCGGCGTCGACCGCTTCCCCAAGCCAAGGGTTGGCGAGCCTGCGGGCGTGTCCGTGCTCACTCGGCACCTCCATCGTGGGACGTGGGTATGGCTGCGCGCCCGCCGATGCAACATTGTGGCGACAGTGGCCGGCGAGAGTCAATCCGTGAGCCGACGCTGCCCGTGCAGACGCCATCCGCCGCGGCGCTCGCGGTCCCGGACGCTCGAGCCTGATGCTCCCCCGCCGACGTTGACAGCACATGGCGTCCGTGTACACTCGGGGCCGGCGTGCCGCCGTGAGGTTCACGCCCGGCCCTTGAGGTTCACTCTAGCTTGATGAGATCATCCGTAACGGCCTACTGGCCATCGATCGAGTCCCGCGTCCGCCGCGGGTCTATGGAGCTGCGACGCGGCGCGGTCCGCGCGACGGCAGCCACCGCATCCCTTCCCCTGCGAGGCGGCCTGGGCCGCATCCGCCGCCCTGAGGCCGGCGAACCACCCGCGTAACGCGGCCGCCGAGCGACCACTCGGCGGCAACCACTTGCGATCACCTGGCAGCGCAACGCTGGTAGGTGATTCGCCGCATCGCCCGCGGCAACGCTCCGATGGCTTCGGCTCGGGGAGCGTCCGCGCAGGCAACCACCCAGGACCCCGGCGGGTCAGCGACATCTCGATAGGAGGAGATGCATGGCGCCAGACGTGCGCGCCGTCTCGTCGCAGTACGGAGGCTTCTGGAACTTCGAGCTCCAGGACTTCTGCTACATGACGAACCGCTACTTCCCCCCGGACGAGTTCTTCGAGTCGCTCTCGTCGAGCCTCCGGACGCTCGTGACGTCCTACCCCTCCACCAACCACTCGGTATCGTCCCTGCTCGCGCCCCATCTGGGCATGACGCCCGACGAGCTCGTCGTCGGCAACGGCGCGAGCGAGCTCATCAGCGCGATCACCAGCCTGCGCGTCGAGCATCTGGCGATCCCCATCCCTGCCTTCGACGAGTACCTCAACCGTGCCGAGACCCAAGGCAAGCGCGTGAGCCCGTACCCGATGGGGCCCGACTTCGAGCTGGACGTCGACGGCTTCATAGCGCACGTCAAGGAGGCCGGGGCCAACTCGGTGGTCATCGTGCGGCCGAACAATCCGGCCGGGACGCTGGTCTCGAAGGAAGACGTCGTCCGGATGCTCCGCGCCTTCGGCGGCCTCGACCTGGTCCTGGTGGACGAGTCGTTCCTGTACTTCGCCGGGGGAGACTACCGGGACCTGAGCGTCGCGGGGTCGATCCAAGACTTCCCGAACCTCGTCGTCGTCAACAGCATGTCGAAGGCCTACGGCGTGCCGGGGCTGCGCCTGGGCTATGCCGCCTCGGGCGACGCCAAGCTCATCGCGAGATTGCGCGCCGAGCTGCCGATCTGGAGCGTCAACTCGCTCGCGCAGTTCTTCCTGGAGCACCTCGGCGAGTACGGCTCCCGGTTCGCCGATTCCTGCGCCCAGGTGCGGCGGGCCACGCAGGCCCTCTATCGAGGGCTGCGCGGCGTGCCCTTCCTCGAGCCCTATCCGACCCACGGCAACTACGTCCTGTGCCGGAGCACGTCCGACCTCACCGGGTCGGAGATCACCGCCCGTCTGTTCGACGAGTTCCGGGTCCTGGTCAACGACTGCAGTGGGAAGCGGGGGCTCGACGCCAGGTTCTTCAGGATCGCATCGAGGACCACCGAGGACAACGAGGAGCTGATACACGCCCTGCTGGCCATGGCGAGCGAAACGACGGCACCGGCCGGTGCGAGGAAGTAGGCCCAAGCATGCAAGCAGTCATCCTCGCGGCCGGCAACGGAACACGGCTGCGCCCGCTCACCGACCACCGCCCCAAGTGCCTGGTGGAGGTCGAGGGCCAGCCCATCCTCCGATACCAGCTGGAAGCGCTCTGCGAGGTGGGCGTGCGGGAGTGCATCGTCGTCGTCGGCCACCGGGCCGCGCAGGTGCGCAGCGCCTTCGGAAGCCGCTTCCTGGGCCTCTCTATCACGTACGTGGAGAACGAGGTCTTCGAGACCACCAACAACATCTACTCGCTCTGGCTGGCCCGCCGGGAGATAACCGGAGACATGCTGCTGCTCGAAGGGGACCTGCTCTTCGAGCCGGCGCTCCTGATGGACCTGCTCGATGCCCCCTACGAGAACGTCGCGGTGGTGGACCGTTTCCGGTTCCCCATGAACGGGACGGTCATCCTGGCGCACGGCGACCGTGCGAGCGCGATGGTGCTCAAGCTCGACCAGCCAGAAGGCTTCGACTACGGCCCCGCCCTCAAAACGGTGAACATCTACAAGTTCTCCCGCCGGGCCGTCGGCGGCGTGCTGATGCCGGCCCTCGGCGACTACGTCACCAATGGTCTGACCGGCGACTACTACGAGGTCGCGATATCCCGTGCCATCGATGAAGGCACCATGCGGCTCCACGTCCTGCGCACCGGCCCGCGCTCGTGGGCCGAGATCGACACCGTGGAGGACCTGGCGGACGCGGAGAGGATGCGCTCCTGGCTGCGGCTCGGCCCACGCGCCCCGGCGGGAGCGCGGCTGGCTCGGTCGAGCGGAAGGTGATGCGAATACATGGAAGGGTTCGCTGACCGGTCGGCCGAACGTCTGAAGCAGATGGCTCGAGCCTATTGGGACTCGTCCGTGCTGCGCACACTGATCAGCCTTGGCCTCTGCCCCATTCTGGACGAGGGCCCCGCTACCGCTGCCGAGCTTGCATCACGCGTCAGCGCCAACCCTCGCTTTCTCGACACCTTCCTCGGCGCCTGCGTGGCGCTCGGCCTCCTGGACCGCCAGGGCGAGCGCTATGCCAATAGCGAGCAAGCCTCCGCATTCCTCGTCCCCGGCAAAGAGGGCTACTCTGGCGACTACCTGCGGCACCTTACCAACCACTGGAACACCTTCGGCGCCCTCGACCGCTTGGTTCGCGAGGGTGTGTCCGAGCTGCCCTTCCAGAACGGCTACGTCTCTGCCGACGAATACTGGTCCGACTATATGCGCGCGCAGCACTTCCGCGCCGTGACCGTCCAAGCCCCCTACTTGGTGCGGACCGTCAACCTCTCGGGTAAGCGCAAGCTGCTGGACCTGGGCGGCGGCGCCGCCAGCTACAGCGTCGCATTGGCCGCGGCCTACCCCGGGCTCACCGCCCACGTCATCGATGCCAAGGAGCCGCTCGCCATCGCTCGTGAAGTGGTGGACGAGGCGGGGCTCGCCGAGCGCGTCCTGCTGGTGGAGGGCGATTTCTTCGAGATGGACCTCGGCCACGATGCTGACGCCATGCTCATCTCAGCTGTCGTCGGCATAAAGCCCGAAGTCTTCTGCCGGAACTTGTTTCGCCTCGCCTACGATGCGTTGAGGCCCGGCGGCACCCTGGTCCTGCAGGACTTCATGCAGATAGCCGGCGCGTCGCCGAAACGCCAGTTCCTGGACGCGATGACCGACCTCTGCCTGATCGCCGCCTTCGACCCTGGCGGAGGCGACCGTCAGACCGATGAGTACGCCTCCTGGCTGCGCGACGGAGGCTTTGTCGACGTCACACAGCACCCGGAGCCACCGGACCTTGCCATCATCACGGCAACCAGGCCATAGTGGCGTAAAGACGACCTTGGTAGGTTTCACAGGGACGACGGGGTGGGGACGGGAGTTGTCAAGCACTGTTCGTAGCAGATCGTCGATGAACGTCAAGGGACGCTAACGATTTAAAGCGGACTTCACGGGACAACTTTCGAAAGTGAAACTATCCCTAGGCTTCGAGAAAACACTCTAGACAAGCTCTACAGAAAGGGTATCCAGCCCTTAACTTCCTACTTGGTTCAGTATGGCTGGGTCACCCCCAACCGAATCTCCTTTTCCGGCTTCCTAGTAGGCGGAATAGGGGCCGCTATCTGCATCTTGATCCTTCCGCTGTGGACTGCGGGGGTTTTGCTCGCGGTGGGGGACGTATTGGACTATCTGGACGGCGACCTTGCTAGAAGACAAGGTACGGACTCTCGTGAAGGCGCTATTTTTGACGCGGTGCTGGACCGATACACAGATTTCCTCGTCATAGGCGCATTGACCTACTTGACCACTGCATTGCTGGATCGGTACACGGACTTCCTCATTGGAGGGCTCAGCTTCCTAACTTCGGAGATCGCCTTGCTCACCGGATTGGCTGCGCTCTTGGGGTCTGTAGTAACGCCCTATGTGAGGGCCAAGACCGAGGCCGAAAGTAAGAAGTCTATTCCCACGGCTGGTGACCGGGGCTGGCGCAATCGGATTCTCATTGTTGGGCTTCTTTTGAGCCAGCCGATTTGGACATTGGGCGCCGTTGCAGTAGTCGCTAACATTGCCGCTGTGCATCGGCTATTTTACGCGATGAGAAAGAGTGACGATAGGGGAAGCTGATTCATCCGGATTAGCGTGCGTGTTAGGCGTTATCACATCCGTAATATGTCTGTGAGCCGTGGCGGTTGCCGACACCGCCTTCGCGGGCCTTCAGGCGACCAAACGCACCGCGTGCAGCGCCGCGATGGTGAGCGCGGCGCCGTTGAGCGCATAGAACGGGCCCCCCGTGAGCTTGGGGAAGCGCAGCGGGCTAACCATCAGCGCCACGAGCACCATCGCCGCGCCGTAGAGGACGACCTGGAAGAGCTCGCGGCCGAGCGGGCCGTCCAGCAGCATGAGCGCGGCGAAGGCGATGATCGCCTGGTCGGTGGGCAGGCCGACGTAGCGCCCCGTGCGCTCGTCCAGTCCGTGGGCGTTGAAGTAGCTGAGCCGGAACGCGACGGCGCCGACGAGCGCGAACGCCCCCGGCACGTATGCCGCGCCGAACGCACCATAGGCCAGCAGGATGACCGCGAGGGTCGCGCCGGCGCCAACCATGTCCACGAGCGAGTCGAGACTGGCCCCGAAGGCGCGGTCCGCAGCGGTCCGCCCGGAGAGCCGCTTCGATACCGGGCCGTCGATCCCATCGAAGAAGAACGCGAGGACCAGCCCGATCGCCGCGACGGCGAACTCTCCCCGCACGGCGAAGGTCATCGCGACGACGCTGCTGAGCAGACCGGCGAGCGTGATCAGGTTCGCGGCATCGAGCAGGTGACCGACGATCGGCCGTCGTGAGGTGATCATCGAGTATCGTCCAGACCCCGGCCAGCGGCCGGTCTTCGTAAGTGCCGCGCGAGCCTACCAGGCCGTGGAGCGCCGGAGCCCGAGCGGGGGGTGTAACGTGACCGCAAACATACCATCTCCGGAGTAGCACGAGCCCGATGGACGAACGATTGGACTACGAGGCGGTGCGCCGGTACTGGGACCGCACCGCCGGCACCGCCGCCGCCGCCTCCTACATGGCGCACGAGCAGGGGCTGCCGCAGGCTTGCGTCGACGACCGCTTCGCCCTCGAGCGCGAGGTCGTCGAGCGCTGGTTCGCGAGCCTCGGCCCCGGGTCCGCCGTGCTGGACCTCGGCTCGGGCAGCGGTGCGTGGACGGCGCTCTTCGCCCAAGCCTACCGGCGCGTCGTGGCCATCGAGCAGAGCGCCGCCATGGTCGCCGACGCCCGTGAGCGGCTGCGCGGGACGACGAACGTCGAGCTCATCGAAGGCGACTGCCTCGAAGTGGACATCGAGGGCCTCTTCGACGGCGCTTTCTTCGGCGGGATGCTCATGTACCTCAACCGCGACGACGCCGTGCGGCTGCTCGCGCGCGTCGCCGAGCTCGTCCCCGACGGCCCGATCGTCCTGCGGGAGTCCGGTGCGCGGGCGCGGGTTGAAGTGAGGACCGGCGACTACCACGTCGCCTACCGCTCACCCGCCGAGTACACGGCGATCGCCGCCGAGGCAGGCTTGCGCGTGCGTGCGGTCGAGCGCAACCGCGGCTACGCGCGCATGGAGGTGGCCGTCGAGGTCGTGAACCTCGTGCGCCGGTTGCCCGCCCTCGAGCGGCGCGAACCCGCCTTCGCCGGAGGCCCCATCTGGCGCGCCCTCAGCGCCACCGCTCCCCTCACCCTCGAGCTCCTCCCGCGCGCCATCCGGGCGGCGGGCATCGACTGGCCTCATCTGACGAACCACTTCCTGCTGCTCGAGCGCCGCTAGCTTCCCAGGAAGTCCAGCACCGCCTGCTCGTAGGCCTGCGGCGACTCCAGGTGCGCCCAGTGCCCGCCGCCGTCGAGCTCGACGAGACGGCAGTCGGGGATCGCGTCGCGCATCCGGCGGGCGACCGGCCCCGTCAGCAGCGTGCTCTCGGCGCCGCGCACGATCAGCGTCGGCACGGACACGCGCGGCAGGTACGCCCAGGCGTCGGGGCGGTCGTACTGCGCGACCACGTTGCGGTCGCGCTTCCACACGAGCCCGCCGCCGGGCGCTGGCTTCGTGAGCGCGACGGCATTCGCGCGCAGGACCGCCTCCGGCGAGCCCGGCTGGCGGGAGCGCAGCCGCTCGACGACGGCGTCGAGGTCGGCGTACTCGTCCGACTCGGATTTGTAGCGCGAGATCATGGCGACCGAGCCTGGGTTGTGCGCGTCCGGGTCCATGTCCGTGATGACGAGCTTGGCGATGCGCTCCGGGTGCTCCGCCACGTGGATGAACGCGTTCTTGCTGCCCGCCGAGTGCCCCATGAGCACGACGTCGCGCAGGTCGAGCGCCTCGATGACCTCGCCGGTCTCCTGGACGTAGTCGGCGAGCCGGTACGAGTCGGCCCACGGGCTGTCGCCGTGCCCCCGGTGGTCGAGCGCCATGACGTGGAACCGCCCGCCGATGCCCTCAGCGAGCGTCTCCCAAAGCGCGGCGCAGTCCTGGAGCCCGTGCAGCAGCAGCACGGGCGGGCCGTCGCCGCCCCAGTCGAGGACGTGCAGCCGGAGCCCGTGCGCCTCCACCCAGCGTGATTCCGCGGCCACGTCATCCTCCCACGGAAGGCAGTCTACAAGCAGCGGCAGGCCGTGGAGCGCGCCTTCTCGCGGCTCAAGGGCCAGCGGCCGCGATGCAGGCGGGCGCCGGTTGGCTCCACGCGGATGCTTCATACCACGTGGTAAACTCCACAAGCGCCTGACCAACGTTCGGCGAACGAATGGATGTGCGAAGCCTCCCTGTGATGGACGACAGAAACATCATCCTCCGATGCTACGCGTACCGGGCCGGCTCCACGTATAAGGGCGAATGCGTCGACCTGGACCTCCTCGTGGAGCGAGACACCCTCCCCGACGCAGTGCGAGCCCTCTCAGACGCGGTCGTCGGCTACGTCGATGCTGCTCATGAGCAGGGATGGTTGGACCAGCTGGTCCCTCGGCGCTCGCCGCTCTCGCGCCGACTGAAGTACCGATGGATGACGCTTCTGCCCCGAGTAAGGAGACTGATCGGGGAGCTGGTGGAGACCGACCGTATCGTTAGTTTCAGCGACGGCCGCGTGAGCGTTGCCTAAGAAGTATCCCACTCTCAACGTTCAGGAAGTGCGCGCCATCCTTCGGGCGCGCACTTTTGCTTTAGTCAACCAAACGGGGAGCCATGAGCAGTGGGCCGCCGAGCCGGTCATTGACCTCCATCCGACACACCGTGCGCTGCGAGAGCATGTCGGCGAGTGGTATCGGTCGCCAGAGTGGAAGGCCATTTACAAGCAGCGGCAGGCGGTGGAGCGCAGCTTCTCTCGGCTCAAGGGCCAGCGGGCGCTGAACCGCATAACGGTGCGGCGGAGGCGTAAGGTTACGGCGCATTGCTACCTGTCGCTGATCTCGATGCAGGCGGGGTATCAGTATGGCGAATCAATTGGACGGCCCTTATCTCAAGCTAAGGCGTGCAGAAAGTGAAGTCCATCGACTCGCTTTCGCCGAGGACGCCTTTAGGCAGAACGCCAACTACCGCGCCGTCAGGGCGGAGTTCAATCGTAAGACGGGAAAGTACGTATACCGCGTTCGCATAGGCAGTGAACCCAACCCTGACTGGGGTGTTTATATCGGTGAGATCGCGCACAATCTCCGTTCCGCCCTTGATGGCCTGGTCTACGGACTCACTAAAACACCGACAGATAATACGGCGTTCCCTATCGTCCTGTATGGAAGAACTGACAGGAAAGAAATCAGGCACCGGCGGGTAGTTAGAGTTCAAAGATTCTGGCGCGGCAAACTCAGAAACCAGGCCCCGCCTTCGTTGGACGGCGTGAGCAAGCCATATCAAACAATGATCGAGGGGATGCAGCCATACAAGCGAAGGCAGCCGGTTCGCGGACTGGGCCGAAGTAGTGTCCTTTGGATGCTTCACCAACTCAACATTGTCGATAAGCATCGGTTGATTCCAGTGGTCGGCGCCAAAAAGGGCTTTAACGTTATCCTCCCGGAAGGGCTGCACATGATCAGTGAGGTTACC
>JACZSI010000207.1 GCA_022574265.1 Chloroflexota bacterium
CGCTACGGCCGATGACCGCGGTGATCATGGGCGGCCTGCTGAACGCGGTGGGCGCCGTGGCTGGTCTGCTGCTCGGCTCGCTGGTCGCCAAGACCATCGGCAAGGGGATCATCGACCCATCGGACATGACGCAGCTGGCGGTCATGTCCGCAATCGGCGCCTCTGTCATCTGGGTCTTCCTCGCGACGCGGCTCGGCTTCCCGGTCAGCGTCAGCCACTCGCTCGTCGCCGCGGTGGTGGGGGCCGGGGTCGCGGTCGCCGGCTGGGGCGCGCTGAACACCGGCGTCGTGGTCAAGGTCCTGCTCGCGCTCGCCCTCTCTCCGCTCCTCGGATTCGTCGGCGGGTTCTTCCTGATGCTCGGACTGTACTGGGCACTGCGCCGGCGCACCCCTCACGTGGTCAACCTGTGGGGCCGGCGGCTGCAGATCCTGGCCTCGGCGTTCCTTGCGTTCAGCCATGGACGGAACGACGGACAGAACGCGGTCGGCATCATCGCGCTGTCGTGGGCCGTGTTCTACGGCAGGGATCTGGAGATCGACGTCTGGATGGTGCTGCTCTCCGCCGCCGTCATCGGCATCGGGACGGCGTTCGGCGGATGGCGCGTGATCCGTACGCTCGGGATGCGCGTGACGCGCCTCGAGCCGATCCAGGGGTTCGCGGCCAACATCACCGCCGCCGCCGTCATCGAGGCCGCATCCAACATCGGCCTGCCGGTCAGCACGACGCACACGTCGACCTCGAGCATCATGGGGGTCGGCGCGATACGGCGTTTCTCCGCCGTGCGGTGGGGCGTCACGCGCAGCATCGCGGTGGCGTGGCTCGTCACCTACCCGTTCTGCCTGGTGCTCGCCTGGGTCCTCTCGAAGGCGTTTTCCGTCTTCGACTAACCGCCGGTCGCAAGCGAGTGACCGGAGCTATACTCGGCCCGAACCCTAGCTGGGAGGAGGCCCCGATGGCGGAGCGTTACTGGCTGTTCAAGTCCGAGCCCACGACGTACTCCTACGACGACCTGGTGGCCGACGGCGTGGCCGAGTGGGACGGGGTCCGGAACTTCCAGGTCCGCAACTGGCTGCGGGACGACATCAAGGCCGGCGACAAGCTGCTCTTCTGGCACAGCAGCGCGAAGCCCATCGGCGTCGTCGGGACCGCGGACGTGGTCAAGGACGGCTATCCGGACCACACGGCGTGGGACCCCGGCTCCGACCACCCCGATCTCAAGAGCACGCCCCAGAAGCCGATCTGGTACATGGTCGACATCGAGGCCAAGCTCAAGTTCCCGGAGATGGTGACGGCCGAGCGGATGCGGACGGTCCCTGAGCTTGCCAACATGACGGTGCTCAAGCGCGGCAACCGCTTCTCCATCACGCCGGTGACGGCGGAGGAGTACGCGACGGTCGTCCGGCTGGGCTCCGGATAGGGGCCGGGTCCCGCTCGCCCTTCGAGAGGCTCAGGGCGAACGGGCTTTGCCTCAAAACCTCCGCGCTTCTTCCTGCAAGGCTGGTGCTCCACGACCGTTTCGACCATCCCCCCGTCCCCCTTCCTCGCCAGGAAGGGGGTGATTAAACCTAAAGACGGGGGACACCCCCGTGCCCCCCCGGCAAAGGGGCTTCGCCCCTCTGCACTCCCTCGTCCGAACCCGACAGGGGGTCTTCGGCCAAGGCTCTCCGACGGGCCTTCGTCCGCCCCCTTCGACTACGCTCAGGACAGGCTTCGAGCGCCTCAGGGCGAATGTGGGGCAGCGCGGGCTGGCCCCGTTCGTGGTGAGGCTCTCGAACCACGAACCCTCGGCTGCCGACGACGCTTCGTCCGCCCCCTTCGACTACGCTCAGGACAGGCTTCGAGAGCCTCAGGGCGAACGGGGGCGGTGCTCGTGCTGGACGGCGCTGGGCGAACGGGGGCGGTGCTCGTGCTGGACGGCGCTGGGCGAACGGGGGAACGGCGCTCGTGCTGGACGGCGCTGGGCGAACGGGGGAACGGCGCTCGTGCTGGACGGCGCTGGGCATGCGAGCCAGCCTGGACTTGTATAGCGGCGCAGCCTACGCGAACGCCGGCGCGACCTCCGTGGCGAAGCGCTCCAGCATCCCGCGGTCGAAGGGGCGCGGGGTCATCAGGATGAAGTGGTCGACGCCCGCTTCGACCCACCGGCCGACCTGCTCGGTGATCTCCGCAGCGCTCCCTAGGAACATGCTGTCGCGGACCTGCGACTCGGGGTCGTCGTAGCGCTCGGAGCGCTTCGTGGCCAGCGACGCTCCGCGCGCGACGACCTGCTCGACCACTGCCGCGTCATCGGTCAGCTTGATCTGCAGCTGGACGGAGTGGCGCATGCCGCCGAAGTCCTTGCCGGTCTCGGCGCAGATGGCCTCCATCTTGGCGAGGTTCGCCCGCACGTCCTCGAGCGGCGCGATCTGGTTGTAGTCGGTCGCGTGCTTCGCG
>JACZSI010000208.1 GCA_022574265.1 Chloroflexota bacterium
ACCGCGCGAGATGGGTTGAAGCGACCGCCGGTCAGCCCAGGGTGCCCGCCATGGCGGCGTCGTAGTGCGCCGCGCAGGCAGCGACGACCACGTCCGTGTCCTCGGCGAGTAGATAGCGCTCTGCAACCAGCGACTCTGCGTCATGCCGCACTTGCTGGAGGTACGCGTCCCGGCTCTCGTAGCGCTCTTGGATGGACGGCCGGGGGTCGCCGGAGGCCTCCCGCGCCTGCCGGGTCGCGGCGAACGGGAGCGTGAAGCCCACCATCGGGATGATCTGCTCGGGCGCGCCCGAGTCCGGATGGCGGAGGTTCCAGCCGGCATGAGTCCCGATGGGAGCGGTGAGGTCGGGGAGCCGGATGCCGGCGATCTCGTTCCCGTCGGCGTCGACGGCTGACACATGGCTTGGGTACGCGCGTCCCTCCTCGACCGGGTAGCGTGCGACGCCCTTCGCGGCTTCGGGGCCCATGTCGGTCTCCCGCAGCACCCACAGCCGCTCTGGGTCGGGCGTGGCGAGGCCCGGCACGACGCCGAGTGACGCGAGCGCACGGGCAGGCGAGACCGCTGTGCCGTCGTCGAGCCGGGGGTGCGCGCTCGGGGGCGGCTCCTCGTCCGACGACACCCAGCGGTCGAGGTTCACGAGCGCGGCGCGCAACAGCGGCCGCAGGTCGACGACGTTGGGCGGATAGCGCCGCATCGTGCCGTCGACCGAAAGGTCGTCGGGTGCCGACAGCGACTCTGCGTTCGCGTGCTGCGTGCCGGCAAAGAGATACACGCGCGTCTCTGGGGCGGGCGCGATGTCCTCCAGTCCGGCGGGGTCGATGTGGACGAGGGAGCTGTCCCCGCGCCAGTATTCGGCCGAGGAGTTCGTGTAGAAGATGCGGGGGACCGCTCCTTGCGACCGCGCCTTGTTGAGCAGGCCGTCGGACGCCTCGGTCAGCGGGTCCGCCATGTCGTCGTCGGCAAACGGAAAGAGGTGGCCGAACCCGGGGGTGGACTGTACCGATGGCTGCGCGAACCGCTGGTTGAATTCACCTCGCCGGGCCCCGGCGACGTGGGCCAGGAGGCCGTCGTAGACGGGCCTCCCTTGCTCGTCCTCGTTCAGTCCCAGGTAGACGAAGTGCCGCAGCAGACGGCCGGTCTGGGAGACGCCGTACCCGTAGACCCGCTCGAATCCGCCGTCCACCGGGTTCAGCGCCGATGCGTGGCGCAGCAGCGACGCGGCGTCCCGGATGGCCAGCAGACCGGTGCCGGCCACCGGGCTGCCGTGCGTCGTGTAGACGACGTGGTAGATCTTCCCCGGCTGGAAGCCGCCCTCCATGTAGACGTGCTCAGCGCTCGGCACGACGACGCCGTCGGTCTCGCGGGCGAAGCGCCACTGGTTCCGCGGCACGACTGTGTATGGGCCGTCTTCCCAGTCGCGCACGTAGATGGTGGCGGCGGCCTCGTCGACGTCGGCGGCGGGGTAGGGACGGTGGACGCGGTTGGCCAACGAGCGCGTCCGCTGGACGACGTCTGGCCGAATCTCGACGAGGACCTGTCCGTCGACGTCGGCCACGGGGGCCTCGAGGCCCATCAGCTCGGTGCTGCGGTAGACGTCCCACTGCCAGCCGACCGAGGCGACGGCGTATCCGCGCCGGAATAAGAATCCATCGCCCACCGGTATGCCAGCCGAACCCTTCGTGGTCGGGGGCGCGAGATTGAACGTGCCTACCACTCGCTGTCGGCCCCGGTTCACCACGTCGACGATGAGCCGCCGGTTGCCGAGAGCCGGTGTCTGCGGCACGAGGAGCACGAAGTCGGCCGAGAAGTGCACCAGACCGGCGTCGTCGCGGGGCGCAAGATCGAGGTCGACGATCGCTCGGTTGGCCTCGTGGCTCGGGTCGACGGCGAACGTCAGCAGGCCATCGAGCCGCTCGTACGCTCCGGCCTCGCCGAATGATCGCCCCTTGGCGTACGGCCGGCGGCTGATGATGTCGACGCTGACGACAGCCATGGGGTTGATGCTCCCTTATCGCTGGCAGACATCGCCAAGGATAGCCGAAGCCAACTGCATCGGACTCTCTGAGGCGCACCTAGCTAGTTTGCTGTTCCCTGAACGCGAGTTCGATACGCCCGTCGTTGTAGACATGTACCGTCTTCAGGATGGGCTGGAGCATGGCCTTCGCGCGTTGTACATCAAGCGCCCCGAAATCCTTGAGGAACGACTTGATGCGGACGGGTAGGGCGGACACGCCCTCCTGGCGTGAGGCCTGATCGGCGACCGCTGCCGCCAGCTCCTCGCGCCGAGCCTCAAGTTGTGTGCGTTCCTCGCGCCGGGCCTCGTTGACCCTGCGGAACTCCTCCTCGTTCAGGACGTCGCGCTTGAGCAGATCGAGGTTCTTGTCGAAGTCGGCCTCGATGTCCACCAGCCGCTTGTCGACGCGCCGC
>JACZSI010000209.1 GCA_022574265.1 Chloroflexota bacterium
GACGGCGTGGCGAACCGTTGGGGCAGGGGGTCGGCCTACCTGCACCGCGACGGCGTCCACCACACGCTCAAGGCCCGCCGTGGGGCGCGGCTCGCCGCGATCACGAGCGGCGGCACGATCCCGGACACCGCCGACTACCTGGTCATCGCGGAGCCCGACGGCACGGTCGTCGGCGCGGTGAACGAGGACTTCGCCATCGAATCCATGGCCGGCGACATCTTTCTGCTCGGCAACACGCCGTGGAAGATCCGGCGTATCGAATCGGGCACGGTGCGCGTCGAGGAGGCCCACGGCCAGTCGCCGACGATCCCGTTCTGGACGGGCGAGGCGCCGGGGAGGACGGCCGAGCTCTCCGCCGCGGTATCGGCGCTCCGCCAGGGCGTCGACGAGCGCCTCGCGCTGCCGGAAGAGGCCGTCGCTTGGGTGATGGAGGGCGGCGCGTCGCGGGAGGCGGCGGAGCAGATCGTGGCGTACATCGCCGAGGGCAAGCGCGTCCTGGGCATGGTGCCGACGGCTGAGCGGCTGATCGCGGAGCGCTTCTTCGACGAGGCGGGTGGCATGCAGCTCGTCATCCACTCGCCGCTGGGCAGCCGCATCAACCGCGCCTGGGGCCTGGCGCTGCGCAAGCGCTTCTGCGTGGGCTTCAACTACGAGCTCCAGGCCTCGGCGACCGACGAGGGCATCAACATCGCGCTCGGGCCCCAGCACTCCTTCGTCGTCGAGGACGTCTTCGGCTACGTGAAGTCGCCGACGGCGCGCGACGTGCTGCTCCAAGCGGTGCTCCAGGCGCCGGTATTCGGCACGCGGTGGCGCTGGACGGCCTCGCGCTCGCTCACGCTGCTGCGCCGGTCGGGCGGCAAGCGCGTGCCGACGCCGATCCAGCGCATGCGGGCCGACGACCTGCTCGCGGCCGTGTTCCCGGCGGCGGCGGCCTGCCAGGACAACATGCCGGCTGGAGCCCCCATCGAGCTGCCCGACCACCCGCTCGTCTTCGAGACGGTCCGCGACTGCCTCACCGAGGCCCTCGACGTCGAAGGCTTCACGGCGCTGCTCGGCCGCATCGAGCGCCACGAGATCGAGGTCTACGGCAAGGACACGCTCCAGCCGTCGGTCTTCTCGCACCAGATACTCAACGCGATGCCGTACGCCTTCCTGGACGACGCGCCGCTGGAGGAGCGGCGGGCCCGCGCGGTCGCGCTGCGCCGGGCGCTGCCGGAGAACGCGCAGGACCTGGGCTCGCTGGACCCGGACGCCATCGCGCAGGAGCAGGAGAACGCGTGGCCGCCGGTCCGCGACGTCGACGAGACGCACGACGCGCTGCTGTCGCTGGGCGTGCTGTGCGAGGCCGACATCGCCGAGCACGCCGCCGACCCATCGCAGCTGCACACGTGGCTCGACGAGCTGGCCGCGGACGGCCGCGTGCAGACGCTGGAGGCCGGCGGGCGCACCTTCTGGCTCGCGACCGAGCGCGCTGAGGGCGTCCGAGCGGCGTACGCGGGTTCGCAAGAGGCCATCGTCGAGCTCGTGCGCGGCCGCGTCGAGTCCACCGGCCCCTTCACCGTCGCCGAGCTCGCCGAGCGCCTGGCGCTGGACGCCGAGCCGGTGCGCCAGGCCGCCGCCCAGCTCGAGGCCGAGGGAGTCGTGCTGCGCGGCGCGTTCCGTCCCGGCGCGGCCGGCGGCGAGTTCTGCGACCGCCGCATCCTGGCCCGCATCCACCGCTCGACGATCGGGCGCCTCCGCCGCGCGGTCGAGCCGGTGCCCGCCGCCAGCCTCCTGCGCTTCCTGCTCGAGTGGCAGCACGCCACCCCCGGCAGCCGTCTGTCGGGCGACGCCGGATTGGTCGAGGTCGTCGAGCAGCTCCAGGGGTTCGAGGCCGCCGCCGCCGCGTGGGAGGGCGCGGTCCTGACGAACCGGCTCACCGACTTCCACCCATCGACGCTCGACGCGCTCTGCTTCGGCGGCGAGCTGGCGTGGGGGCGCCTGGCGCGGCGGACCGGCGACCCGCCGTCGTCGCGCCTGTCTCGCAACGGCCCGGTCTCCATCGCGCTGCGCGAGGACCTGCCGTGGCTCCTCGACCCGCCCGCCGACGATGCCGGCGAGCTGACGGGGCCCGCGGCCGAGGTGCTCGACTACCTGAGCGAGCACGGCGCGTCGTTCGCACCCGACATCGTGGCCGGCACGCGACAGCTGCCGTCGCAGGTCGAGGAAGCGCTGTGGGTGCTGGTCGCGGCAGGCCGCGTGACGGCCGACGGCTTCAGCGCGCTGCGGGGCCTCGTGTCGGGGCTGACGAAGAAGGTGCGGCGGAGCTCGCGCTTCGCGTCCCGTGCCCGCGCCCGGGGCATGGCGGGTCGTGCAGGCAGCCGCTGGTCGCTGCTGCGAGCGGCGGCGCCCGCCCCGGCCGAC
>JACZSI010000210.1 GCA_022574265.1 Chloroflexota bacterium
GAGGGCGTCGAGCTCCGATGGGTCGTCGGGCTTGATGCGCAGCAGCCAGCCGTTCTCGTACGGGCTGTCGTTGACCAGCTCGGGCTTCTGCTTGACGGCGTCGTTCACCTCGACGATCTCGCCCGAGACCGGCGAGAAGAGGTCGGAGACGGCCTTGACCGACTCGATCTCCCCTATCTGGCCGCCCGCCTTGACCCGCTCGCCCACCTTCGGGAGCTCGACGTAGACGACGTCGCCGAGCTCGGCTTGAGCGAACTCGCTGATGCCGACGAGCACCGTCCCGGCGTCTTCGAGGAGCGCCCACTCGTGCTCTTTCGAGTACCGCCGGTCGTCGGGGATCGCCATGCGTATGCCTCGAACTGGGGTTAGGGACGGGGCCGCGAATAGAACGGGAGCGCCACGACCGTCGCGTCCAGGAGGTTGCCGCGAACGTCTACCTGAAGCCGTTGCTGGGGGGCCGCGAGCCCGGCCGGAACATAACCAAGGCCTATGTTCCTGTCAAGCGTGGGCGCGTAGCCGCCGCTGCTCACCTGGCCGACCACGGCGCCGTCCGCGAGCAGCGGCGCGTGCGGGCGCGGCAGCGCCCCGCGCTCCGTCATCTCGAACGCCGCGAGCCGTCGCCCGTCGCCCGCAGCGGCACGCCGCGCAGCCTCGCGCACCGGTCCGGCGCCGCAGAAGTCGCCGGCGTCGAGCGCGACGAAGCGCCCGAGCCCCGCCTCGATGGGGTTCGTCGCGGCGTCCATGTCGGAGCCGTGCAGCAGCAGGCCCGCCTCGAGCCGCAGCGTGTCGCGCGCGCCGAGGCCGCAGGGGACGACGCCGCGCTCCAGCAGCAGCTCCCAGAGCCACGCGGCGTCGGCCGAGGACGGCATCAGCTCGACGCCGTCCTCGCCCGTGTAGCCGGTGCGCGCGACCCACGCCCGGCGTCCTTCGATGCTGCACTCCGCGATGCGGAACGGCCGCACGGACGACGGGTCGAAGTCGGAGATGGCGGCGACGATGCCGATCGCCTCGGGCCCCTGCACGGCGAGCATGGCGACGTCCGCCGTGACGTTCTCGAGCCGCGCGCCCGCGAACCGCTCGGCGCGCCAGCGCTCCAGCCACGCGAAGACGGTCGCGGCGTTGGCGGCATTGGCGATCAGCATGAAGCGCTCGTCCGCGAGCCGGTACACGATGCCGTCGTCGATGATGCCGCCGTCCTCGTTGCACACCAAGCCGTAGCGCGCGCGGCCGAGCGGCATCGCTTCGCCGATGTCGGCCGTGTGCACCCAGTCGAGCAGCGCGCGGGCCTCGGCGCCCTCGACCAGGATGCGGCCCATGTGCGAGACGTCGAAGACGCCGGCGCCGGTGCGGACGGCGCGGGCCTCGGCCAGGATGCCCTCGTACTGCACGGGCATGTCGTAGCCCGCGAACCCCACCATGCGCGCGCCGAGGCGGACGTGCGTCTCGTGGAGGGCGGTTTGGAGGAGGGGAGCGCCGGTCATGGGGCCATCGTACACGAGCGGGTTCCGAGACCCGTGGCGGGGGGCGGTGACTCCCGTTCGTACTGAGCCTGTCGAAGTACGAGCCAGCGCTTGCCCTCATGCGACGCTGAAAGTAGACAAGCCTTCCCTCATCCTTCGACAGGCTCAGGACGAGCGGGTCCATCAGGCGAGGTGCACGGCGGTGGCCCCTCCTTGACGGCGAGCGCTCAGGGGCGTTAGCTACGCCTGCTTGAGTGCCATGGAGGATGCGCGTGACGCTTGAGTTCGGCGTTTGGGACCAGCTCCAGGTCTACGAGGTCCAGCGGGCCTCGACGGCCGCGGAGGCGTACGAGCTGCACTTCCGCCAGGCGCAGCTCATGGAGCGCGTCGGCTTCGACTACTACTGGTCGCTCGAGCACCAGGGCTCGTACGTCGGCGCGGTCACGGCGCCGACCGTGTACCTCGCGGCGCTGGCGCAGCACACCGAGCGCATCCACCTGGGCACGATGATCTGGCAGCTGCCGTTCCACAACCCGGTGCGGCTGGCCCAAGACGTGGCGATGCTCGACCACCTCTCGCGCGGGCGGGTCGAGTTCGGCACGGGCATCGGTGTGCACGAGCACGAGTTCATCCGCTGGGGCATGAGCTTCTACGACCGCCAGGAGATGAGCGAGGAGGCACTCGACATCATCGAGATGGCCTGGCGGGACGGGCGCGTGACCTACGAGGGCAAGTTCTGGCGCTTCGACGAGGCCATCATCCAGCCGATGCCCTACCAGCAGCCGCACCCGCCGATCTGGGCCGCGGTGCACAGCCCGCGGGCTATCGAGTTCGCGGCCGGGCGGAACTACCACATGGCGCAGAACATCGATACGGACGAGGTGATGGCCGCCAAGTTCGCGGAGTGGCGGGCGGCGTGGAAGGCGCACAACCACCCGGGC
>JACZSI010000062.1 GCA_022574265.1 Chloroflexota bacterium
ATCAGATCCTCCACGGCAGAACCGTCGAGGTTGGCCCGCTGAATCTTGTCGGTACCGCGGTCCGTCCAGTACAACTTGCCCGCCGCAGCATCCACGGCGATGCCAGTCGGGGACCCTAGCCCGGTGACCAGAATGTCGACGCTGGACCCGTCCAGGCTGCCCCGTTGGATCTCGCCTGTTCCCTGATCCACCCAGTACATCTTGCCACCGCCGGCGTCCAACGCGATGCCACTTGGTCTAATCAGCCCGCCTGCAACAATATCCTCGATGGTGGAGCCGTCGAAATTGGCTCGCTGAATCTTATCGGTACCGTTGTCCGTCCAGTACAGCTTGCCGGCCGCCAGGTCCAAGGCGATGCCCGCGGGGTTCCCCAACACACCGGTGACCACATCCTCGATACCCGATCCGTCCAGGTTGGCCCGCTGAATCTTGTCGTCGCTTTGGTTCGTCCAATACATCTTGCCCGCAGAAGCATCCACGGCGATGCCAGACGGGGACCCTAGCCCGGTGACCAGGTCCTCGACGCTGGAACCGTCGAGGTTGGCCCGTTGGATCGTGTTGATCGCGTCGTCCGTCCAATACACCTTTCCTGCGGCCAGGTCCAAGGCGACGGCGTCCGGGGACGGAACCCCAGTGAACACATCCTCGGTGGCAGACCCATCGAGGTTGGCACGATGAATCTTGCTGGTACCCTCGTCGGCCCAGTACAACTTGCCGCCAACGCTATCCAAGGCGATGCCGCTCGGAAACGAAAGACCGGTAACGACGTCTTCAATGCCGGAGCCGTCGAAGTTGGCCCGCTGGATCGTTCCCGCCCCAGCATCGGACCAGTACACCTTGCCGGCGGTCAGATCCACGGCGATACCCCGCGGGAAAGAAAGACCGGTGACGACGTCTTCAATGCCGGAGCCGTCGAAGTTGGCCCGCTGAATCCTGCCTGCGCCGCCGTCCGCCCAATACACCTTGGCGGCGCTGGGGTCGAGAGCTATACCGAGCGGACTCCCCAATCCGCCTTCCACGAGATCTTGGACATTGGAACCGTCAAGATTGGCCCGTTGGATGTCGTCCGTGCCGCCGTCCGCCCAGTAGACTTTGGTCGGGGGTGCAGCGCCCACGGGCAAGGTCGCGATTGCTACGACCAGGGCTGCTGCAATCCAGACCAGTCGCGATCGAGCAACGAAGCAGCGGGCGCCTGGCACGAACCGAATAGCGCCCCTACCCATGACTGACCTCGGTTTCGGCAGCCGTCAAGAACTCGAGGAGCGCCGGCTTGCCGTCCTCCTCCGTGACCCGCCGCGCGCGGGCGATGGCCGGGCCGACCTCGGCCGGGTCCTCGACGCGCTCGGCCCACCCGCCCAGCGAGCGCGCCAGGTCGGCGTAGTTCCCGCCGACGTCCAGCGTCTGGTAGAGCTCGTTCGAGGCCTTCATGTGGTCGGTCTCGATGGCCATCCGGAAGTTGTTCGAGACGATCGTGATGATGGGTATGTTGCAGCGCACGGCCGTCTCGAAGTCCAGCCCGGTCATGCCGAAGGCGGCGTCGCCCATCCAGTTGATGCAGACCTTCTCCGGCGCGGCGAGCTTGGCGCCGATGGTCAGGCCGAGGCCCGTGCCGAGGCCGTGGGACTTGCCCCACCCGATGTAGCTGCGCGGGCCCGCCGAGCGGTAGAACGGCACCATCTGGTCGCGCGGGCTGCCGGAGTCGTGCGTCACGATGGCGTCCTCGGGCGGGATCGTGCGGTTCAGCTCCCAGATCACGCGGTACGGGCTGATGGGGGCCTCGGGCGATTCCAGCTTCCCACGCCACTCCGCGAGCCACTCGTCGCGCACCTGGCGTATCTCCTCGGCGGTCTCGCCGTTGTTGGGCTTCGGCCGCCCGCCCCAGAGGTCGCGGACGGCGTCGATGAGCTGCGCCAGCACGAGCTTGGCGTCGCCGAGGACCGGGTATTCGACGTGGTAGTTGCGGCCGAAATCAGCCTCGTCGTTGGTGACCTGCACGAGCGTCTTGCCGTCCGGGATGACGGCGGACATGGCGTGCTTGGCGAGGCTCGCGCCGATGCCGGCGACGACGTCGGCCTTGGCGATGAAGTGCTTCGCCGGCCGCGTCATCACGCGCGACCAGATCCCGAGCGAGAGCGGGTGGTCCTCCGGGAAGGCGCTCTTGCCGAGGAGCGTCGTCACGACGGGCGCGCCGAGGAGCTCGGCGAGCTCGACCAGCTCGTCGGTCGCGTTCGCGTACAGCACGCCTTGGCCGGCGTGCAGCACCGGCGCTCGGGCGTCGAGGAGCGCACGCGCGGCGCGCTCGACGTCGCGCGTGTCGCCGGCGCTGCGAACGACGCGCACGGGCTCGTAGGCAACGTCGCCAACCTCCTCCTCGGCGACGTCGGTCGGCAGCTCGACCATGACGGGGCCCATGCGGCCGTTCTTCAGCCGCGAGATGGCACGGCGCATGGCATCCACGGTCTGGCTGGCATCGTTCACCTGCTCGAGCCACTTGGTCACGGTGGGGTAGGCCTGCGCCGAGGTGAAGTAGCGCGGCCAGCCCGCACGGTCGCGGGGGTAGCCGGAGGGCAGGACGAGCATCGGCGTGGAGTCGGAGTAGGCCGTGGCCACGCCAGCGAAGGCGTTCTCGGCTCCGGGGCCCGCCTGCATGGCGAAGACGCCGAAGCGCTCGCCGTTGCTGATGCGCGCGTAGCCGTCGGCCATGCCCAGGCCGACGCGCTCCTGGCGGCAGATGATGGGCCGGATGCCGGCCTCGGCGGCCGACTCGATGAAGGCGGTGGTGGGGTAGCAGAAGAGGTACTCGACCCCCTCCTGCTTCAGGACGTGGGCGACGGCGTCACGAGCGATCATGGGCACCTCCCGAGCGGGACGGCGCCATTCTAGCCCGTCGGCGGGACCGCGGTGGCCGGCCTAGCGCCGGGCCGACAGTACGTTGGCCGCGCTGTTCGCGACGAGCTCCCCTCCGGTGATGAGCGGCGCGACAGCGTCGACAAGGTCCGCCCTCATCCGTCCGATGATGGCCTGACGCTCCTCCGTCGGTAGATCGATGAACTGCGGCAGCACGGCCGCCGCACCCTGCATCATCATGGGCACGACCGTATCCGGGTCCCCGATCCGGAGCGTCACGTCCACCTGTTGTATGTCCACCTCGGCGAGACCGGCCCCCACCGCAAGCTGCTCCAAGAGCGTGGCATCGCCGAGGGAGAAGGGCGGGCCGAACGCTCCCGGCGCCAAGTGTTGGGAGACCACGCCGTCGATCGCCTTCATGAGGGGCTGCCGTTCCAGGTCACGCCACACGCTCAGCACGACCCTTCCTCCCGCAGCCAGCACCCGCCTGATCTCTTTAAGGCCCGCGCCGTGATCGGGGAAGAATTGGAGCCCCTGCTGACAGAGCACGAGATCGAAGGACTCGTCCTCGAACCCCATCTCCGTGCCGCTTCCCTCATGCCACTCGATATCGGCCTCGCCGGTAGGCGCCAACGAGCGGGCGACCTCGAGCATCGCGGGCGAGATGTCGAGCCCGGCCACCTTGCCGCGAGGGCCCACCAGCGGGGCGACGCTTCGCGTCACGATGCCGGTGCCGCAGGCAAGGTCTAGGACTCGCTCCCCTGCCTGCGGAGCGGCGCGCGGGACCAGGTCGGCTGTCCACGCCACGAGCATGTTCTGGACGATGGCGCGCTCATACGCTTCCGCGGGGTTCGGTGCAGGTGAAGCCTGGGTCATTGTCGGAACCTCCCAACTGCGAGCTTGAAACGCGGAACCGCGCCATTCTAGCCCGTCAGACACCGCCGTATCTTTACACCCGCCGGGCCCGATGCTAGCGTGCCGCCAAGCGACGGTGGGGAGGTGCGGTGTGCCAGTCATCGATTCCGACGCTCACGTGGTCGAGACCGAGCGGACGTGGGAGTACATGGAGGGCGCGGACGCCAAGTACCGCCCGGAGATCGTCCAGGGCGACGACGGCCGCAACTACTGGATGATCGAGGGCAAGCAGCGCGGGAACGCGCGTGGCCCCGTCGGCGCCAAGGGTCTCGCCAGCACCGTCAGCCGCAGGATGGTGACGGACGACGCCAAGCGGTTCATGGAGGACATCCCCGGCCGCATCGCGCACATGGACGAGCTCGGCATCGACGTCCAGATCCTCTACCCGACGATCTACATCAGGCGCATGTGCGACGAGCCGGAGACCGAGGTCGCGCTCTCCCGCAGCTACAACCGCTGGCTCGCCGACATCTGGGCGGAGGGCAACGGGCGGCTGCGATGGGCGTGCATGCTGCCGCTGCGCACCATCGAGGAGGCGATCAGCGAGCTGCACTTCTCGAAGGAGCACGGCGCGGTCGGCGTCTCCATGCGCAGCATCGAGGACGACCGGCTGCTCAACGACCCGTCGTTCTTCCCGCTCTACGAGGAGGCGGCGAAGCTCGACATCCCCATCACGGTCCACATCGGCAACTCCAACGCCTCCTCCGCGTCGATCTGGTCGAAGGACGCCGCGGGCGGGACGTTCGGCCACCTCCGGCTGATGTCGGTCGCGGCCTGCCACCTGCTCATCACCAATTCCATCCCGCAGATGTTCCCGACGCTGCGGTGGGGGTTCATCGAGGCGAGCGCGCAGTGGATCCCCTACATGGTCCACGACCTGCGCCGGCGGCTGGAGACGCGCGGCCGCACGCTCGGCGAGTTCCCGCTCAAGGACCACAACATCTGGGTGACGTGCCAGACCGACGACGACCTGCCCTACGTGCTCAAGTACGCGGGCGAGGACCAGATCCTGGTCGGCACGGACTACGGCCACCAGGACCAGTCGAGCGAGATCGAGGCGATGCGCGTGATGCGCGAGGGCGGCGACGTCGAGCCGCGCGTCATCGACAAGATCATGGGCGAGAACGCGGTGAAGTTCTACGGGCTGTAGGACTTCCCGCCGTCCTTAGGCGTGCGTAGCCGGCGGCGCTTCGAGCGTCAGGTGCGTGAAGTGCTCGCGCCAGCTGTCGCCGGACGGGATGTTCTCGGCGATCGTGTCGATGTGCGTCATCGGCTGCTCGGCGTCGGTCGGGACGTGCGGCAGCGGGTCGCCGCGCTCGAACGACTCGATGGCCTTGAGCAGCCGGCGGCGGACCGCGATCACGCCCATGTCGCTCACCCCGAGGTGCTCCTGGCTACGGTCGTAGATGTGCCCCTGGGACTCGGTGGCCACGCCGTCGTGCGGCAGGAACTCGAAGCCGATGCCCAGGAAGGTCTTCGTGCGCTGCTCCTCGCGGTCGATCAGGTAGTCGTTGCCGGCGTTGCGGAAGCGGTGGAGGTTCTCGTCGATCTGATCGCGCCGCGGTACCGGCTCGCCGGGCTTGCGCGGCTCCTTCGTCATGCCGAAGTCCCAGCGCCAGCTGTGCTCGTCGTCGATGGGCACGTACATGTGCACCTCTTTGCCGCGCGCGGGGATCCAGCAGGACACCGGCATGACGAAGCTCGAGACACGCACGTACGTCTCCGCGTCGCCGGGCTCCCCCCGCGAGGCGATGAGCCGGACGCCGAAGTCGGTGTCCTCGGTCTCGTAGCGCGGCATCCTGCCGCGGTAGAGGTCCTCGTAGCTCTCGTCCTTGAAGATGCGGTGGAGGAAGTTCAGGTGGGCGGAGTCGCACTCGCCCTCGAGCCCCTGGAGCCAGCTACAGTCGAGGAACGACTTGGTGATGTACGTGCGGTCGAGGGGCAGGTCGGTCCAGGTGTAGTGGGGGAAGGCGGGCATCTCGGAGCGCGGGCCCATGTAGGCGAAGACCATGCCGGCGACCTCGTGCGTGGGGTACACCGGGTGCTTCACCTTGCTCTTGAACGTGCTCTCCGGCCCCTCGGCCGGGGTCTCGAGCACGTTGCCGTCGACGTCGTACTTCCAGCCGTGGTAGCCGCACCGCAGGCCGCACTCCTCGTTGCGCCCGTAGAACAGCGACATGCCTCGGTGCGAGCAGTGCTCGGCGAACAGGCCGATGCGCCCGTTGGTGTCGCGGAACGCGATGAGGTCCTCGCCGAGGATGTGCACGCGCACGGGAGCGCAGTCGGGGCCAGGGATCTCCTCGGAGAGCAGCGCGGGGAGCCAGTAGCGGCGCATCAGGCCGCCGAGCGGCGTGCCGGGGCTCGTCTGCGTGAGGAGGTCGTTCTGCTCTTTGGTGAACATCGATAGGCTCCTGCGTCCAGCCGCGCCCTAGTCTATCCCGTTAGCTCCTGAGGCGCGGGATGAA
Source organism: Chloroflexota bacterium (assembly GCA_022574265.1). Taxonomy (GTDB): domain Bacteria; phylum Chloroflexota; class Dehalococcoidia; order Lucifugimonadales; family Australimonadaceae; genus JADFRC01. The sequence continues at coordinate 6,228 of JACZSI010000062.1, forward strand.
CTCGGCCATCTGGGACTGCGTCCCGGCTTTGGCGAGCGCCTCCTCGAACAGGTCGTGGATCAGGGGCTCCTCGTCCTCGTACTCGATCTGTCCGCCGCCGAGCTTCACGCTGACGTCGGTCTCGCCCTCCATCGCCACGCCAAGCGAGAAGTAGTACTTCTGGGAGTTCCAGCGGAACGCGAGGTAGCGGGCGGGAGTGGCGCCGCCGTTGAAGTGCTGGTGGAACCAGCCGTTGGGCGGCACGACCATCGCGCCAGGCTTCCAGTCCACGCGCTCCATGCCCTCCTCTCCCGGACCCTCGTGGGAGGGCCAGAGCAGCGAGTAGCCCGAGCCCTTGATGATGATGACGTGGGCACCCGGGCCGTGGCGGTGCGCCTTCTTGTAGGTGCCCACGGGGAACTCCGAGATGTGCGCCGTCTGCGTCTGGTCGGCGAGCTCCAGCTTGATGTGGGCGCCGCCCGCGCCGCGCTCCTTCCACGTGAACGTGGTGAACGTCTCGATATCGGGGACGAAGTTCGTCTCCCACACGTTCGTCCGCCCGGCCCTCGCCGTCCACATCGTCCCTTCGCCTTGGAAGAGCTTCGCGCCGCCCATGCGGTCTTCGAAGACGTAGGGGTTGTTGAAGATGAACCCTTCGTTGTGGAAGAGGTTCATCGTGAGCGGGGCGGTCGTGACCGCGACGAACCGGGCCGGCTCCGTGCCGCTGCCGTTCAGGTGCTGGTGCCAGACGTTGATCGGCACGGAGAAGACGCTGCCCTTGTGCCACTCGAAGCTGATGCGGCTGTTGGGGTCGTCCCCGACGAGCGTCGCGCCACGCCCCTCCAGCACGTAGATGTTCTTCTCGAAGATGTGCCGCTCCGGGGCCATCTTCTTGCCCGGCTCGATCTCCGCCACGTAGGCGTCGTTCGTGCCGCCGGCGCCGTCCAGGTTGATGTAGGTCCCCAGGCATTCGAGCCGCGCCCACGGCTTGACCTCGACGGTGCGCAGGTCGTCGACGGCGAACCCCGTGATGATGGGGATGCCCTCGGTCGCCTGGAAGGCCGCATAGCCGCCGATCTGGACGATCCGCTCCTGGTCCTCGCGCAGCTCCGGCTTCGACGTAGTCATGTTCTCCTCCTAGCGGAAACGCAGCGTGGCCCTTGTACACCGCGCTCCGGGGGGCGTCAACCTACGTATCGAGCGTGCCCGCCGCGAAGATCTCGTCGTACGCAAGCTTGCGGCTCGTGATGCCCTGCTCCGCGTTGTACTCGACGAAGCGGTCGATCAGGCTGCGGTTCGCGTCCACGCCGTAGGCCCACGGGTCGCCCCACGCGGCCGTCTGCTCGACCAGACGCTCGCGCAGATAGACGACCGAGAAGCCGGCGCGGTCGTTCAGGATGTCCTCGTACGCCTTCGTCTTGGCCGCATCGAAGGCGTCGTAGAGCTTGCGCGCGAGGTCCGGATGCTCGCCGTCGAGCTTCTTGCTCATGACGATGAGGTGCATCACCGGGTGCACGCCCGTCTCGTCGTAGAGCTTCTTGTCCTCGGCCTGGTAGTCGAAGAGGCGCCGCACGCTTCCGTCGCCTTCGAGCCGCTCCCACGCGGCCCCGTCCGAGATGTCGGTGATGATGGCGTCGACCTCGCCGTCGAGGAGGCGGTCCCACGGCGGCTTCGACGGCCCGTCCGGGTGCTCGATGTGCGTCTCGACGTGCAGCGGGAACACCGCGCCCTTGCGGTTGACGACCCACCGGAAGCTCGAGACGTCGACGCCGTGGCGGCCCTGCAGCAGCCCGGCGAGCTGGATGGTGATGCCCGTGGGGTACGAGGCCGTGCCGATGCGCTTGCCGGCAAGGTCCGCGGGCCCATCGATGCCCGCGTCGTTGCGGACGAACAGGTACTGGTAGACCGACTTGCGCTTGATGAACAGCGGCAGGCCGATGAGCTCCCACCCGGCCTCGATGGCCGAGAGCCAGTAGCCGCCGTTGAGGTCGCAGAGGCCGAAGGCTCCCGTGCGCAGCTCGGGCTGGTCCTCCCAGACCATGGCGGGCGTGGCGACGGGCTTGAGCGTGACGCCAGGGACCTCGATGCGCCCGTCGAGCAGCGGCATCGTGTGGTCGTAGCGCATCTTGGGGAAGAGCAGGTCCATGGGGGGGCCTCCGGAGCCTCGGATGGCGCCCTTCTACCAAGAACGGCGGGGCCGGTCAAGCGAGGCGGGCGGGCCGTCAACTCGCCAGTGGCTGGCCCGCCGTCTCGGCCCGGTGGCGCACCCAGAAGCGGCGCAGGGCCACGAGCGACCACAGCGCCTCGACGCCCGTGATCGGATACGCCTGGACGAGCGCGCTGTAGGCCGCCGTGGCGGCGGACGCCCCGGCGAACGCCAGCACGAGCCACTTGGAGCGCGCCTCCTGCCAGTACGCGAGCAGCATGACGGAAACGGCGATGGTACCGAAGGCGGTGAGCATGATGCGGCATTGTACGCGGGCGGGACGCCCTCGCTTGCCGCGCGCCGTGCGCCTCGGTAGAATCGCGCCCGCAGGCGTCCTCGCGGCAACCCACGGAGGTGGACCATGGCGACCGAGCAGCTCGAGCGCGTGATCGACGGCGACGGCCACGTGATGGAGGACCTGGCCGGCGTGCGCTCGCATATGTCCGAGGTGTATCAGACCACGCGGCGTGCGGTCGACCCGTTCCCGCCGCTGGACCACCTGCACTCGTCCAACCAGCACATCTCGCCTCCGGGGTCCTTCGCCCCCGTCCAGGCGGACGGCTGGATCGAGTTCCTCGACGACGTCGGCATCGACTCCACGGTGCTCTACACGACCCGCGGGCTCTCGTTCGGCAAGGTCATCAGCCGCGACTGGGCGATCGAGCTGGCGCACGCCTACAACGACTGGCTCTACGAGACGTACCTCTCCAAGAACTCACGGTTCAAGGGCATGGGGCTGATCCCGCTCCAGGACCCGAAGGAGGCCGCGAAGGAGCTCCGGCGCATCGTGCGCGACTACGGCATGTGCGGCGCGATGCTGCCGTCGACCGGCGCGGCGCAGGCACACCTGGGCGACGAGCGCTACTGGCCGATCTACGAGGAGGCGAGCAACCTGGGGTGCGCCATCGGCATCCACGGCGGCGCGCACGAGAACCTCGGCATGGACGACCTCACGCCGTATGCGCCGGTCAACGCGCTCGGGCACCC
>JACZSI010000211.1 GCA_022574265.1 Chloroflexota bacterium
TGAGAGGCGCGGTGCCCGCCTGTGCCGTCTGCTCGCTGCCGCTGCCGGAGCCACGCCGGCCTCGGCGCCGCCGTCGCGCTGGCGCGGCTGTGGGCTCGCCGTCCGCGCCGTTGTCTGACAGCGCCTCGGGCGGCGTTTCGGCCGGTGCTTGGGCAGCGCCCTGATCGAGAGGCGCGGCGCCCGCCTCTGCCGGCTGCTCTCCGCCGCTGCCGGAGCCTCGACGGCCTCGGCGCCTCCGTGGCGCCGGAGCGGCCGCGGGCTCGGCGTCCACGCCGTCCTGCGAAGGCGTCTCTGGCGGTGCTTGGGGAGCCGGCTGCTCGATCGGCGGCGCGCCCGACTCGGCCGCGGCCCGCGCTGCCTCGGCCTGCAGCTTCTTCGTGATGCCGGAGCCACGCCGGCCACGGCGCCGTCGTCGTGCCGGAACGGCTGCGGGCTCGGCGTCCGCGTCGTTGTCCGATAGTGCGCTGGGCGGCGTTTCGGGCGGTGCCTGGGGAGCCGCCTGCTCGATCGGCGTCGCGCCTGTCATCGGCGTGGCGCCTGTCTCGGTCTCGGGCTGCCGCGCCTGCGGACGACGCCTGCGGCGCGTGGGGGGCGGGGGGCCAGTCTCGCCGCCCGCGCCCGTCGTCGCTGTTTCGCCCGCATTGTGTGTCAGGGGCGTCTCGTTGGTTTCTTCGGTCAAGCGTTCACCCGATGCCGTGGGGAGCGAGGGACGCTCCGCCGCGTCTTCTTCCTGCGCGCCATTGTACCAGCCGCTCAAACGCCGCTCCTCGCCTTAACGTTGCCGCGTACGTAGTCCACGGTCGGCGCGACGCTATACTCGCCCTTGCCGTAGACCACGGCCTCGATGGCGGCGCGGGCCGTGTCCAACGACGTATAGCACGGGATGCGGCGCTCCGTCGCGGCGCGGCGGATCTCGAAGCCGTCGCGCATGGCCACGGCGACCTCGGCGACGGTGTTGACGACGCCGTCGACGGTGCCGTCGGCGACGATCGAATACGAATTGGGCTCCGGCTCGCCCACCTTGGCTACCTCCGTGACCTCGAGGCCGAGGCGGCGCATGAGGGCCGCCGTGCCGCCGGTGGCGTACAGCCGGTACCCCTGCTCGCCGAGCAGCTTGAGCCAGGGGACGGCCTCGGCCTTGTCGCGGTCGGCGATGGTGATGAGCAGCGCTCCGGAGGACGGCAGCATGAGGCCCGCCGCCTCCAGCGCCTTGGCGACCGCCGGGCGGAGGGTCGTGTCGATGCCCATGACCTCGCCGGTGGACTTCATCTCCGGGCCGAGATAGGTGTCGACGCCGCGCAGCTTCGACATGGAGAAGACCGGCGCCTTGACGCTCACCATCGGTGGCTCCGGCTGGAGGCCGCCCGTGTAGCCCTGGTCCTTCAGGCTCCGGCCGAGCATCGCGTTCGTCGCGAGACGCACCAGCGGGATGCCCGTGACCTTCGAGATGAACGGCACCGTGCGGCTGGAGCGCGGGTTGACCTCGATGACGTAGACCGCCGAGAGCCCGGCGTCGGCGGCGACGGTGAGCCCCCACGGCCGGCTCTCGTTCATGATGACGTACTGCACGTTCATCAGCCCCCGCACGCCGAGCGCGAGCCCGATGCGCGTCGTGTAGTCCACGATCGTGTCGCGCTCGGCAGAGGTGAGCGTCGGCGCCGGATAGACGGCCATCGAGTCGCCGGAGTGCACGCCCGCCCGCTCGATGTGCTCCATGATGCCCGGGATCAGCACGTCTTGGCCGTCGACCACGGCGTCGACCTCGACCTCGCGCCCCATGAAGTACTTGTCGATGAGCGTCGGGTGGCCCGGCGCCGCCTTTACGGCCATCGTGAGATAGCGTTCGAGCTCGATCACGTTGTCGACGATCTCCATCGCGCGCCCGCCGAGCACGTAGCTCGGGCGCACGAGCACCGGGAAGCCGATGCGCTGCGCGACCTCCATGCCCTTCTCCACCGTGGTCACGGTCTCGCCCGGCGGCTGCGGCACGCCGAGCCGCGACATGAGCTCGCCGAAGCGCTCGCGGTCCGAGGCGACGTCGATGGCGTCGGCCGAGGAGCCGAGGATCGGCAGGCCCGCCGCGGCGAGCGCCTGCGAGAGGTCGATGGCGGTCTGGCCGCCGAACTGAACGACCGACGGCGGATAGTCGGGCGCGGCCTCGTCCCCCAGCGCCTCGTTCTCCAAGATGTCGCGGACCGCCTCCTCGTCCAGCGGCTCGAAGTAGAGCCGGTCCGAGGTGTCGAAGTCGGTCGAGACGGTCTCGGGGTTGGAGTTGACCATGATGCTGCGGACGCCGGCCCCCTTCAGGGCCCACGCCGCGTGGACGGAGCAGTAGTCGAACTCGATGCCCTGGCCGATGCGGATGGGGCCGCTGCCGATGACCAGCGCGCG
>JACZSI010000063.1 GCA_022574265.1 Chloroflexota bacterium
ATGTTCATGGCCCCGACCCCGAGCCCGGCGATCCCCACACGAAGCGGCGTGTCGTTGGCCATGGTTGCGCTAAGGGCGCACGCCGTGCGCCCCTACACGCCGTACCAGCCGTGGCGGTCGACGAGGCCACGGGCGTAGGCGATCTGTCCGATGTGCTGGAAGGTGTCGGACGTGACGCGGGCGACGGTCAGCTTGTACGTCTCCTGGGTATTCGCCGGGCCCGCGTTCGGGCGTGCGGGAGTCGGCGTATCGAGGTCGGCGTCGGTGAGCGCTTCGAGGAAGGCGCGCGAGCGTGCGCGCGCGGCCTCCCAGTGGCCGAGCGTCGTCTCGGCGTCGATCGGGTCGAACGCGCGGACGTCGTCGAGCGAGTCGCCGTTGCCGGTGCCGCAGTCGGCGGGCAAGCCGAACCGCTCGAACCACTGCTCGGCGACCCAGGCCTGCTCCTGGCCCAGCAGGTTGGAGAAGTTCGTATCGTGGGTCCGCGAGAGGTGCCAGGCTATCCAGCCGATGGGGTTGCTCTCCGGCCCCGCGGGCTGGGTGCGGAGCTGCTCGACGGTGAGTCCAGCCAGCGCGCGCTTCATCACGCCGTCGATGCGGTCGAAGGCTGCTTGGGGGATCGTGCCTGCGCTCATGTTTACGCTCCTTTGCGCCGCGGTCTCAGGCCGACGGCCTGGTCCGCCGCTTGACCATGATGATGCCGGCGCCGATGAGCAGCGCGGCCCAGAAGATGTCCCACCGCCCCCAGAAGAAGAGGCCGAGGTTCGCCAGCAGGATGATCGCGCCGACGGCGATGAGCAGGATGCCGAGGCCGCTGCGGCGCCGCTCGGTCGTGACCGGACCCATCGCGGCCCCGAGCCGCCGGCCGGCATCGGCCGTCTCGTCGGCGATGTGCTCCACGTTGTCCTTGACCGTTTCGGCGGGCGTGCGCTCCGGTGCGCCGGCGCGCGGCATCACGATGGCGAGCGCGAGGTAGAGCACGACACCGATGCCGCCGGCGAAACAGAGGGCGATGAACCCCACGCGCACGAAGACGGGGTCCAGCTCGAAGTAGTCGCCGAGCCCGCCGGACACGCCGAACAGCACTCGCTCACGCTCGCTCTTCCGCAGTCTGGGCATGGCGCCTCCGTCGTCGGAACGCTGTAAACGCTTCGGACGCCGGTAGCTTACACCCGCGCGCCCGATCGCCGCGCGGGCTCATGGACAGGCCCTGGGGGCGCTTCTAGAATGCCGCTATACCCCTGAGAAAACCCTTCATACCGTGATCAGCAGACAAGGGAGACACGTGCCGTCGAGTAGGCCATCCAAGTGAGAGAGCCGGGGTCGACGCCGACCGGCCCGGTCCCGGAGCGGCCGGAGCAGCAGAGCTTCCGGGACCGGTATCGGACGATCCTCACGCTGATGCTTCCGGCCATGCTGCTGGGACTGGGGCGCGGCTTCACGGTCCCGGTGCTCCCGGCCCTCGCGCTCGAGTTCGACGCGAACGTGGCGGCGGCCGGGCTCATGGTGATCGCGCCCATGCTCGGGTCGCTGGCCGTGACGCTTCCCACGGGCTATCTGATCGACCGCGTCGGGCGCCGCAGGCTGCTCGTCGCCGCTCCGGCGCTCACGTCGCTCTCGGCGTTCCTGGTGCTGCGCGCGGCGAGCTACCCGGAGCTGTTGGCCTACCTCTCGTTGGGCGGCATCGCCCAGCAGATGTGGCAGATGAGCCGCCTGGCGGCCATCGCGGACTCCAGCGCCCAGAACCGCCGTGGGCGGCAGATCACCGGGATGGCGAGCGCCGGCCGGCTCGGCACGCTGATGGGCCCGCTGCTCGGTGGCCTCATCGGCGAGCTGCTGGGCGTCCGGGTGCCGTTCGCCATCTATGGTGTCGCCGCCGCGCTCGCGGTCGTGCCCATGTACGTCTTCATGCCGGAAACCTCACCAACGGTACTGGCGCGCCGCCGCGGTGAGAGCGGCGGCGACGAGCCCAACACCGCGTGGTCCACGCTGCTGACCTTCCGCGTGGGTGCGCTGTTCCTCGCGCAGTTCCTCGCGAACGCCGGCCGTGGAGGCGCCATCGGCCACGGTGGCGTGTTCCTGATCTTCGCGGCGTATACCTACGGCACCGGCCCGGCGGCGCTCGGCGTCATCGGCACCGTCGTTGGCATCTTGGGCATCCCCATCATGCTGACGAGCGGACAGGTGATGGACCGCTTCGGCCGCAAGCGGCAGATCGTGCCGGCGGCAGTCGCCGTCGGCACCGGCCTTGCGTTGATGGCAGCGACGGCGGCGGCGGGGTGGTCGTTCACGGCCTTCGTCGTCGCGTTCGTCTGGATCAACCTCGGCGTCTCGGCGATGGCCGGCTCGATGCAGACGCTCGGTACCGACCTGGCGCCGCCGGGGGCGCGTGGCAGGTTCTTCGGGGCCATCCGGCTGGTCGCGGGGGTGGGCTCCCTCGCGAACCCGGCCGCCTTCAGCATCTCGACGGCGGTGGTGGCTGGGTCGGCGGGCTTCGCGACGGCGTTCGGGATCATGGCGGGCGCTGCTCTGCTCACGGCGCTCGTCGTGGGCACGCTGGTGCGCGAGACGCTCCAGCGCTCGCGCTGATCCGGGGATGAAACCGAACCGTATGCGCAGGCGTATTCGAGGTGACGCGCGGGGCGGAGGCTGATGGTGGCCCGACATTGCGGTCGATCGCGGAGGGGCTAGCCAAAGGTAGTGGCCTCGTGCATAATGCACGGTCAAGCGCGCCGTCATGGGCGCGCGGTCGAAAAAAACGACGAATCCACGGAGCCGGACCTGATCCGGCCGGACCGGGGCGGCACTGGCCCCAGGCTACGAAGGAAGGAGACCGACCGATGCGAAGCCGATGGTTGAACTGGTCACTAGGCCTCTTGGTGGGAAGCACGTTCCTGCTGGTGCTAGCCGCCTGCGGAGCGGACGCCACCGCGACGCCTACCACAGCGCCCGAGCCGACCGCGACCCCCACGCCGGAGCCGACGGCCACGCCGCTGCCCCCAGGGGCGACGGCGCCACCGCCGACCGCGACGCCGACCCCCCTGCCGCCTGACCCGACGGCGACTCCGCAGCCCGGTTGGGATGCGGCGGAGTACTTCCGCGGCAAGACGATCCGGCTGGTCGCCAACTCCTCGCCAGGTGGCGGGACGGACACGCAGGGCCGGGTGATGGCCAGCTTCCTGAGCAAGTGGATCCCGGGGAACCCCCGCGTGGTCTTCACCAACTCACCCAACAAGCCGCTGGCGTACGTCTTCTCGGGGACGCGCGCACCGAAGGACGGCACGTACATCGCATGGACCAGCACGCCGCAGTTCGAGAACGGCTACGACGCGGACACGCAGTTCATCAAGCAGAGCTCGTTCAACTTCCTCGGTGCGACGATCGACTCCACGCGGTCGTGGATGACGTACAAGGCCGAAGAGAACCTCGGCCCAGGAGCCGGAGACAAGTGCCTCTGGGACTTCGCAGGCCTGGGCGTTGAAGGCAGCACCGGCGGAGGAAAGCACGAAAAGTTCCTCCAGGCTGACGAGATCTCCGACGTCCGTGACGGGGACACGACGGTGATCGGGAACATCTTGGTCCTGGAGTGGCTGGACATCCCGTTCCGGTACTTCGCCTTCGACCAGGTTGACACGAACGCCGTCCGTACGATGTGGGCACGCGGCGACATCAACAGCACGACGCGGGCCAGCCTCTGGTACCGCTTCCCCTTCGAGAACCCGAGCTGGCTCCCCGACGGGACCATCAGGGTCATGGCCGGCATGGGCCCGGGCCAGCTTGGGCCGAACGCGTGGGGCGAGCCGCACTGTGGAGATATCCGGGAGCACCTGAAGCCCGGTGAGGTTGAAACGTACAACCAGGTAACCGGTCCGGCCAACTACGCGAGCAAGACGCTCTGGCTCCCGCCGGGCACGCCAGAGGACATCGTGAACACACTGGCCGACGCCTTCGAGCGGGCGTTCACCGAGGACACGGAGCTGATCTCGAAGTACGGCGCGGTCGCCGGTGAGATACCGAACTTCACGCCTCGGTCGGTGGGCCAGCGGCTCACGGAAGAGAACGAGGTGCTGTTCGCGGCTTCGCGAGGCCTGATCGCCGACGAGACGGAACGGATCCTGCAGAAGTACTTCCCGCAGTACATCCAGTAGGCGGTCCTATCGAGTAGGTCGTCCGTTTAGCGAGATAGCGGCTAAGAGGAGCGATACGGAAGGGGGGGTGGCGCGCCAACGGCTCTGCCACCCCCCCTTCTGGATACCGTGATGCTCAGGACCGGTGGCTGATGCCAGAGATGCTCCAGGGATTCATCGCCGGGTTGTCCTACCTGGGCAACGGCGACTACTGGTTCGGCTTCTTCTTCGCGCTCGCGCTCGCCGTCCCGGTTTCCCTGATCCCCGGCATCTCGGCGACCCTGGTGATGGCCATCACCATCCCGTTCATCGTCGTGTCGGTGAGCGACCCGGTGGTGGGACTGGCCATGCTGGCCGTCCTCACCGGCGTCGACAATACCCTGGACTCCATCCCCGCGATCCTGCTCGGCATGCCCGGCGGGGCGACGCAGGTCACGTTCTTAGAAGGCAACCAGCTCGCACACCGTGGCAAGGCCGCCCACACGCTGGGTGCGGTGTATGCCGTGTCGGCCATGGGGGGGCTCATCGGCGCGTTCTCCCTGGCGCTCATCATCCCCGTCATCGCGCCGTTCGTGCTGGCGTTCGGTTTCGCCGAGATCGCGGCGATGGCCATGTTCGGCGTGGCGATGGTCGCGGCGCTGAGCGGCGGCGCGATGCTCAAGGGCATCTTCGCCGGCGTCCTGGGCCTGCTGCTGAGCACGGTCGGTCCCGGCAAGGTGAGCCTGGACTTCCGGTACATGTTCGACCAGACGTGGCTGTTCGATGGACTGCCGCTCATCGCGACGACCATCGGCGTCTTCGCGCTGCCGGAGATCATCGACCTGACGATGACCCGCAAACCGCTCGCGCCGAAGGATGCGGCCATCAGCTATGGCGAGGTCATGCGCGGGGCCCGCTATGGGCTGAGCCGGTGGCGGATGACGATCCGCCAGTCCCTCTTCGGCGTGTTCCTGGGCGCGGTCCCGGGCATCGGCAGCGGCGTGGTGGACTGGATGTCCTACGCCTTCGGCATCTTCTGGACGAAGGACAAGAGCCAGTTCGGGAAGGGCTCCCTGGACGGCGTGCTGTTCGCCGAGTCGGCGCAGAACGCCAAGGAGGGTGGCCAGGCGATACCCACGCTGGCCCTGGGCATCCCCGGCGGGCGCGCATGGGCGTTCGTGATTGTCGCGATGACCTCGTACGGCATCGCACCGGGCCAGCGCATGCTCCAAGAGCACGCGGACATCACGATCATGATCGTGATGAGCCTCGGCCTCGGGAACCTCGCGGTGACCATGCTCGGCCTCTTATTCACGCGGCAGATGGCCCGGCTGACGCTCATCCCGTATCCGGTCCTGGGGTTCCTCATCATCCCCATCTCGCTGCTCGCGGCCTTCCAGGACACGCGTGACTTAAGCGCCATCACGATCGTGCTCATCGGCACGGGGCTCGGGATGCTGATGAAGCGCTACAAGTGGCCTCGGCCGCCGCTGCTCATCGGCTTCATCCTGGGCCCCATCATCGAGTCCAACATCGTCAATTCGGTGGGGCGCTACGACTGGGTGGGGACGTTCACGCGGCCGCTGTTCATCGTGCTGTTCGTCATCTCCATCATGACCGCTGCCCTGTTCACGAAGTTCATGGCCCGCACGGAGGCCAGCGGCACGGCGTTGATGGAGCCTACCGCAGACGAGCTGCCGGAGGGCTTGTCGCCGCCGTCGGGCGCGGCCCCCGACGCCCCGAGCGGACCCGCGAGCATGGTTGCGCGCGCGCGCGGCCTCCGGTGGGCTTGGAGCGAGCGGCAGCTCTTCACCGGCGCGATGGTCGCGTTGAGCGTCTACGTGCTCTGGGAGGGATCGGGCTTCTCCTTCTTCGGCCGCTGGTTCCCGATCGGTCTGGGAGTCGTCGGCCTGGTGCTGTCGACCTCGCAGTTCGTCCGGGAAGGAGTCGGCGTGAAGGCCGGCGACGTCATGGACATCGGGATGCGGAGCCAGGGGCTGGAGGGGGCGCGCACCGCGGGCGCCATCTTCCTCGCACTGCTCACGATGATGCTGGTCCTGACCGGCGTCGCCGACATCCAGTTCTGGATCTTCCAATTCGGCGGTCTCGGCTGGGGTGCGTTCTTCATCGCCCTCCTGGGCCCCCCGCTCATGATGCGCAACAAGACAGGCTTGATCGGTGGCGTGATCGGCGCCTCGGTCATCCTGTTCTTGAACATCGTGTTCTTCGACTACGTCCTCGCGGTCTTCTGGCCTGAGCCGTTCATCCTCGACTTGTTCCGGTAGGGCTCAGCAGGCGCCCGGCCTGGTGATAGACTGGCGTGTGTGCTCCAGGCCTACCTGGCGTGCGCCCCCGGCCCGGACCAGCGTGCGAGACGTGCTATGACCTTGCGAGTGCGGCATCTCATCCCTCTGGCGGTTCTCGGGGTCGTCGTGACCTTCCTCGGCTCGGCCTGGCTCTCAGACGTCGGGGACCTCCGGGAGCGGACGCGTAGCGCCGTAGCGACCATTTCAGCGGACGGGTCGCTGGTGTTCACGACGGCCCAGGGAGACGTCGTCGCGGCGAGGCTCGGCGACAACTGCAAGCAGCGCGTTAGCGCGCCACCCGGCAGACGGTGCGAGGTCTACTTCGAGGCGGGCGACGAGGTCGTGCTGCACTACGACCCGGCCGACCCGCAGCACGTGTGGCATGGCGCGACGCCCGGTGGGTTCGGCCCGACGCTCACGCTCTACGCCGGGATCATCGTCCTCACGTCGAGCTTGACCCTGCTGTGGTGGGCGGCCGGCATGCCGGATCGGCTGCGCGCGCTGAAGCTGCTCCCGGCCGTGCGTCCAGCGCGCAAGGACCTCTCCGATGGCGCGGACAGCGGCATCGCGAACGAGCCTACTGCTCGATGACCTCGGCCTTGCGGCCGCCGACCTCCGGAAACACGAGCGACTTGACGACGACCGGCACGACGCGGGCCGGGTAGATCATCTCGCCCACGTCGATGTAGTCGAACTCCTGGAGCTCCAGGTTGTCGATGGAGACGATGGGGTTCGTCACGCCGATGTCCTTTGTCATCGTCTCGCCGACGAGCTTGGCGTAGTCGCCGGTGAAGACCAGGATGAGCGGGCCGCCACCGGCGATCGTGCGCGGGACCGCCGCGACGATGCCGTCGGCGATCTTCCGGAGCTGGGCGTAGCGCGGCAGCCCCTCCCAGTCGAAGGCGAGCGCCACGACGGCCTCGCCCTCGGTGATGTCGAGGCGCTCCAACGCCTGCGCGATCAGCGCTCTGACCTCGTCCGCTTCCACGTCGCGGTCCTCGGGGAGCGTGGAGAGCAGGACGGGCACGTTGCGGTAGGGCAGCAGCCCCGGGTCCGAGATGGAGAGCGTGTTGCCGCTGAGCTGAACGGTGAACTGCGAGGCGCCGATCACGGTGGCGCGGATGCGCTCCGTCGCCGGCCGCACGGGCACGGGCAGGCCGCGCTCCGCGAGCCCCCGGCGCACGGCCGCGGCCAGGGGCATGGCGAGGTCGTCGAACGAGCGCGTTTCCGTCTCGTAGACGTACTCGGAGACGCCGCCGGAGAAAACGAGGGCGTCGACGGGCTCGGTGGACGCGAGGTCGGACGTCAGCAGCAGCTCGTTCGTGAGCTCGGTGCGGGGGGCGCGCTCCACGAGCTCCATGACGCACGTGGCCATCGCCTCCGCGATGCGGTCGCGGTCGCCCTCCTCCAGCGGCGCGCCGAGCTTGAGCGCGATGCCGAGGTGGGCCGCGACCGTGTGCGCCGCCGGCTCGATGCGCACGATGCGCCCCGAGCCGTCGGTCGCCACGAGCCGGCCGCCGACGTTGAGGGCGGCGGTCTCGACGACGTGGCCGTCGTGCACGAGCGCGAACTTGGTCGTGCCGCCGCCCATGTCGACGTTCAGCACCGTCTGCACCGGGTCGCGCGAGAGGCTGACGGCGCCGGAGCCGTTGGCGGCGAGGATCGCCTCCAGGTTGTTGCCGGCCGAGGCGCAGACGAACTTGCCGGCGGCGTCGGCGAAGAGCCCCGCGATCGCCTCGGCGTTGGTGCGCTTCACGGCCTCGCCGGTCAGGATGACGGCGCCGCTGTCGATGTCGTCCGTCGCGTAGCCGGCCTCGCGGTACGCCTCGTTGATGAACGCCTCGAGCCGGGGCGTGTTGATGGCATTCTCGGCCGTGTACGGCGTGAGCAGGATGGGCGAGCGATAAAGCGTCTCGCGCTCCACGACGACGTAGCGGCTCGAGTGCGACTTGCTCTCGCGCTGGAGGTGGATGCGCGAGAACATGAGGTGCGACGTGGACGAGCCGATGTCGATGCCGACCGTCGTCAGCACGATGTTCTCGTGGTGGTAGTAGTCGGCGTTCGGGTTGTTCTGGACGACCGTGAGTGCGGCGAGGCGCTCTTCGTCGGGGTCGTGGGCGTGGGCCCACGGTTCGTCGTGCATGGGTTCGCCTCTCAGCCGGGCGGGCGGGCCGCGATGTAACCACGTCGCCCAGGCGGTGTCAACGCCGCAGGACGCGTGCCCCAGGCCGCGGTTGAGCACCACTACGCCGCGCGCGTATGATGCGGCCCAGCACGTGCGCAAGGAGCAGACATGGAAGGACCTCCGGCAGTTCCGCTTGGCCCATCGCACAGCCCCGTGCTCACGAAGCGCGGCCTCGTCTGCTCGGCCTCGCCGCTCGCGGGCGCGATCGGGGCGCAGGTGCTGCGCGAGGGCGGCAATGCCTTCGACGCCGCGATCGCGGTGGCGGCGGCCGAGGCGGTGACGCTGCCGCCGATGTGCGGGCTCGGCGGCGAGGTCTTCGCGATGCTCTACGAGGCCTCGACCGGGAAGATGCACGGCCTCGCGGGCAGCGGACGCGCGCCCCTGCGGGCGTCGCGGGACCACTTCGTGGGCCTCGGCTACGAGAAGATGCCCACGTCCGGTCCCCTGAGCCCCGCGGTGCCGGGCGAGGTCCACGCGTGGGGGGCGATCCTGGGACGGTTCGGCACGCGCGAGCTTGGCAAGCTCATCGCCCCGGCCGCCGAACTTGCCGACGACGGCTTCCCGCTGCCCGCCGTCATCGGCAGCGACTTCGCGCGCCTGGTCGGCAACGGGAAGGTGCTGCGCGACTACCCCTCGAGCGCGAAGGCGTTCCTGCGGCCCGACGGCCGGCCGTACGAGGCGGGCGACGTGCTCGTGCAGAAGGACCTCGCGCGCAGCATCCGGCGCGTCGCCGAGGGCGGTGTCGAGGAGTTCTACACCGGCGGCCTGGCGCGGGACATCGCGGC
>JACZSI010000064.1 GCA_022574265.1 Chloroflexota bacterium
CGACGTCATCTAATAGGGGAGCGCGTACACAGAGCCGATAGCGGCTCAAGCGCGTAGTTCCCGGTGAGGTAGGTTGAAGGGTCGGTGGGAGAGAGGTGAAGGAGATGATGCTGCTGAGAGCTTGCCCGCGCTGCGGTGGTGACCTGCACGTCACTGAGGACGTGTATGGGTCCTTCAACCAGTGCATGCAGTGCGGTCATATCCAAGACCTGCCTGATGTGCGCGTGACGGCGAGCGTCAAGCGAGTGACGGCGAAGGCCAAGGACAACGTAGCGGCGTAGGCCGAGACCGAACGAGTGCGTGAGAAGCGCCCCGCCGGCCGGCGGGGCGCTTCTTCGTTTCGTCTAGCGCGTAGGTGCGGGGGCGGGCCGTATCGTTGGATACGGCGGCTTCCGCGCGTCCGGCGCTTCGAGCCAGGCGCTGACGCCGTCGTGCAGCGCCTGCACGTCGAGCCCGGCGAACGCAGGCTTGAACGGCGCGAGGTAGGCCAGCGCGTCGGTCAGCAGCTTCGCGGCGCCGCGGGGGTTGGCGCGCCGCGCGTGCTCGAAGCCCGCCCCGAGCTTGGTGAGCGCCAGGCAGAAGAGCCGCTCGGGATACGCGACGCGGCGCCAGAGCGCCTCCCAGGTCTCGTGGCTCGCGAAGAAGTCGCTGTGGTTGAACTCATCGACTCCCCGGACGAGATCGGCGCTCGCCCGGACGACGGCGCCATCGCCGACGGCCCCTTCGCGGCTGACGTGCGCGAGCCAGCGGCGGTCCAGCGCGGGCCGCTCCCCCGGAGCGCCGCGCTGCGGTGGGGGCTGCGTCACGCTTGCGCCCGACCGTTCATCCCGCGGCTCGCAGCGGGGGCGTGGTGGAGACCGGAAGCGTATGGGAGATCAACCGCTTTCCCTTTCATGGGTCAAAGGCTATGCCCTTGTTCTTCGCCTGCCGCGGCGGTGGGCTGCCGTCCGTTCGTACTTCGAGAGCCTCAGCACGAACGGGGGCTGTGGCCAGCCCTATCCTTCGCCCTGGATGAAGCGATCGCAAACCTCTGCAGCCCTACTCCTTACGGGTCAAGGGCTGTGCCCTTGCTCTTCGCCAGGCGCGGCGCCGGGCTACCGTTTCATCCGTACTTCGAGAGCCTCAGCACGAACGGGGATCCGCCAAGCTCGATCCTTCGGTCTGGATGAAGGTGTGGCAAGGCTCCGCGGCGCTACCCCTTATGGGTCAAGGGCTATGCCCTTGCTAGGCGGAGGACGGGTCAGAGAGGTTGTCTACCTCGAGCGACTGGTACTTCGACGGACACTTGACGTAGACGCGGTCGGCCACGAAGAGGCGGCCGTCTTCGTACGTGCCGCCGAGGACGATCTCGGAGTGCGGGTTGAAGAAGAGGTCGGGTAGGACGCCGTCGTACGTGGCGTCCACCTGCACGCCGTTCTCGTGCAGCAGGAAGTTGGCGAGGGTGGAGGTCCCGCCCTCCCGGACGAAGCTGCCCTCGACGAGCTTGCCCTTGACCTGCACGGCCTGGGCTGCCGAGGGACCGAGCTCGACGAGCTCGTCCACGGTCAGGTAGAAGGACTGCGCGCTCTCGAAGGCGGTGTAGCTGAAGTAGCCGAACGCCGCCAGCATGACGGCGACGACGATCGCCAGCTTGCGTCCGCGGGTGAGGACGCTCGCGCTGGCGGGGCTTCGGGAGGGCTCGGCTGGCGTGTATCGCATGGCTGTGCGCTAACGGGCGCCGACGAACTCGCCCATCTTGGAATTGAGACCGCGCTTCTCGAGCTCTCCCTCGTACAGCTGGAGGATGCGTGGGTCCTCGTCCTGGTACTCGACCTGGTGGCCGCCGTCCTTCTCGGAGAGGTCCATGTTCTCGTAGCTGACCATCTTGGAGTCGAGGACGGGGTAGCGGGCGCCGCCGAATCCGAAGACCAGGTACCGGGAGACGCCGCTCGAGACGTTGAAGTGCTGGTGGTACGTGGGGCCGTCGGGCGGTGCGTAGAGTGTGCCTGGCTTCCAGTCGACGCGCCTGGCCTCGACGGGGTTCTCGCCCTCCTTCCAGAGCAGCGAGTAGCCCTCGCCCGTGACGCAGAAGATGTGGGCTCCGGCGTTGTGGGCGTGCGCCTTCTTGTACGTGCCCTGCTGGAACTCCGAGATGTGGCAGTGCATGGAGCTGTCGCCGAGCAGGAACTGGATGTTGTTCCCCGCCGCGCCCCTGGCCTTCCAGACCGGCAGCTGGAAGTTGACGAGGTCGGGCACGAAGTTCGTCTCCCACTGGTGCCGGCCCGGCTTGACCTCCCGGAACTCGCCCTCGCCCTCGTAGTAGCGGTCGGTTTCCGAGCGCTCGGGGAAGGTGAACGGGTTGTCGAAGATGAACTCTGGGCGGTGGAAGATGTTGAAGATGATGGGCAGGTCGGTGACGGCGGCGAGGCGCGCGGGCTCGGTCCCGGAGCCGTTGAAGATCTGGTGCTTGGCGTTCATCGGGATGCCGAAGATGGCGGTTGGCCCCCACTCGAAGGAGTGCTTCTTGCCGTTGGGGTCCTCGATGGTCGTGGCGCCGCGGCCGGAGATGACGTGCATGAGCTCGTCGTGCATGTGCTGCTCGGGCTTGAGCTCGCCGCCGGGCGGTATCTCGACGACGTAGGCGGAGAGGTAGTCGCTCTTGCCGGCGAGGTGCACGTAGGTGCCGAGCCCGCCCAATCGCTCCCACGGCTCGAGCGCGATGGTGTGGCAGTCGACGGAATAAGCCTCGACGATGGGGATGCCCTCGGTTTTGATGAAGTCGCGGTACGGGAACACGCCGTAGTACGGGTTGAAGTCCATCTCGTCGCCCATGCGTAGCCCCCTACTTGTCGCGCTCGGCCAGCGTGCGCTGGAGGTCCTCGATGTCGCGCCGTAGCTCGCGGTTCTTGCGTCCGACGTAGAAGGCGTAGGCGAAGAAGCCCGCCCACGCCAGCGCGGTGCCGGCGAGCAGGAAGCCCAGGTTGCTCTCGCCAGGGGCGCTCTGCGGCGCGACGGCCGCGAGTGCGGTCAGCGGCACGGCGGCCGCGAGTACGGCCAGGGACGTGGCCACGGTGAGTCTCCTGATCAACGTCGGTGTCCTCCTACCCCAAGCGCGCCCGCAGCTCATCGAGCGCCTGCTCGTTCGCTCGCTGTGCCGTGCGCTCGCGGAACAGGTATACGAACAGGAGCATGAACGTGAGCGTGCTGAAGTACAGCGTCGCCCGCATGCTCGATTCCAGGCTGCCGGTCTCCGCGAACGGCCCGGTGACGAGCTCCGGGTGCAGCGAGCGCCAGAGCTCCGCCGCGTAGTAGACGATGGGCACGTCGACGAAGCCGACGATGCCGACGATGGCCGCCCAGCGGGCGCCCCGCTGCCGATCGGGAGCGTAGGCGCGCACCATGAGGTAGCCGATGTAGATGAGCCACAGGACGAAGGTCGTCGTCAGCTTGGCGTCCCAGACCCACCACGTGCCCCACACCGGCTTGGCCCAGATGGCGCCGGTGACCATCGCCACCGTGAGGAAGAGCATGCCGACCTCACCGGCGACGTACGCGCGGCGGTCCCAGACATCGGTACGCTTCACGAGGTAGGCGATGCTGGACACGAACACGATGAAGAAAGCGAGGAACCCGACCCAGACGGTCGGCACGTGGAAGTAGAAGAGGCGCTGCACGATGCCCATGACGCGCTCGGTGGGCACGTACGCGAAGATCAGGTACAGGTCCGCGAGGAGGAAGGCGGCGCCGACGAGGAGCAACGCGGGCTGGACGAGCCCCATCTTCGCGGGTGCGCGAGTCGTCTCAGCAGTCGCCACACTCACTCCTCGAGCACGGATTCGAACGCCCAGGATGATAGCACAAGGAAGGCGATATCGAAGGCCAGCATCAGGCGCAGCCACTCCCCGACCTCCCGCCATCCACCCCCCTCCAGGAGCAACGACGTGCTGGAAACCGCCGCGATGATGACGGGAAGCGTGACGGGCAGGAAGAGCAACGGCAGCAGCAGCTCTCGCGCCCGTGTTTGGACGGCGATCGCCGAGAAGAGCGTGCCGACCGCCGCCAGCCCCACCGTGGCGAGCACCGCCGTGGCGGCGAAGGGCAGCGAGAGGAACGAGAGGTCGTGGAGCACCACGAAGACCGGCAGCATCGCGGCCTCCACCACGATCATGAGCGTGAACGCTCCGGCCAGCTTGCCCAGGTAGATGGCCTCCCGCGGCACGGGCGCGAGCAGCAGCGCCTCCAGCGTGCCGCGGTCACGCTCGAGCACGAAGGTGCGGCCCATGCCGACGATGCCGGCGAAGATATAGGCGACCCAGGCGATGCCCGGGCCGATGAGCGCGACGACCCGCGGCGCGGGGTCGAAGGTGAACTTGAAGATGAACGTGACGATGAGCGCGAAGACGAGCACGCCGAAGACCGTCTCCTTCGTGCGCGCCTCGACCGTGACGTCCTTCCAGTAGATGGCCATGGCGGCACGCAGGTAGGTGCTCAAGGCGCCACCTGATACTGGCGCGTGAGCATCGCACGGACGTCCGCGGGAGTGACCTCGGCCGTTCTGCCCGAGAGCGCCACGCGGCCCTCGGCGAGCACGGCGATGCGGTCGGCCAAGCTGAGCCCACGCTCCATGCCGTGCGTCGTCATGACGACCGCGGCTCCGCCGTCGGTGACGGTCCGGACCAGCCGGTCGAGCATGGCTAGGCCGTCCACGTCGAGCCCGGTCTCGGGCTCGTCCAGCAGCAGGACCGACGGGCGGTGGAGCAGCGCACGCGCGATGGCCACGCGCTTCTGCATGCCGTTCGAGAGCCCGCGGACCCGGCGGTCCGCCCAGGCGCTCGCGCCCAGGTCGTCGAGCACCTCGGCGATGCGCGCCCGCGCGTCCCGCACCCCGTAGAGCCGCGCGAAGAAGGCAAGGTTCTCCGCGGCCGTCAGGTCGTCGTAGAGCAGCGGTTGGTGGGCGACGTAACCGACGATGGAGCGCGCCGCCGCCGCGTCCTTGGCGCGCTCGAAGCCGCCGACGGCGACGGTGCCGGCGTCAGGCCGCACGAGGGAGGCGATGACGCGCAGCAGCGTGCTCTTGCCCGCGCCGTTGTGGCCGAGCACGGCGAGGGTCTCGCCCCACCCGACGCTCAGGTGGACGTCCACGAGCGCGCGCGTCGTGCCGAAGGTCTTCGAGAGTCCGGACACGGCGACGGCCATGGGGGGGCCGGGGGTGGCGGATGGCGGTGTTTCTTGCATCCAGAGCCTGTCCAGAGCCTGTCGGTGGGGCGTCGCCCCGGCCGTTAGTGTAGCGTGGAACCGCGCCCGGCCGGTGTCCGCCGGCCGCCTGGAGAGAACCGTGGAGATGCTGAGACAGATCGGGAACATGTTCGGCATGCGCAACATCCCCGAGGGGATGGAGGAGCGCGTGCCGCCGGGACAGTACGTCACGCCGAAGATGCCGGTCATGAACCTCGGCTTCGCCCCCGACGTGCCGACGGCCACTTGGACGCTCCAGGTCTACGGTCGCGTCGAGGAGCAGGTGGAGCTCGATTGGGATGGGTTCCTGGCGCTCGCGCAGCAGGCCGAGACCGCCGATTTCCACTGCGTCACGCAGTGGAGCCGCCTCGACGTCGGGTGGGAGGGCGTGCCGGCCAGCGTCGTGCTGGACCTCGCGCGGCCGAAGCCGGATGCGCGGTTCGTGATGCTGCACTGCGCCGACGGCTACTCGACGAACGTCGACATAACGGCGGTGCGCCAGCCGGACGTGCTGTTCGCGCACCGGCAGGACGGAGCGCCGCTGGCGAAGGCGCACGGGGCGCCCGTGCGGCTGGTCGTGCCGGCGCGCTACGGCTGGAAGAGCGCCAAGTGGGTGACGGGCGTGGAGCTGCTGACGGACGACGCGCCGGGCTACTGGGAGCGGAACGGCTACCACATGCGCGGCGACCCGTGGGGCGAGGAGCGGTTCGGGTAGCAACAAGGGCACGGCCCTTGACCCATAAAAGGGGCGGGCGCTATCTAGCCAGGCCGCCGGCCTCGGCGGCGATCAGCGCCTCGATGCGGTCGCGCAGCTCCGGCGGCGCGGTCTTGGGCTCGAGGTCGCGGACCGTCATGACCGTCGCCTTGAAGGTGGCGACGTAGGGAGGGCAGTCGGGGCAGTCGTCGAGGTGCGAATCGAAGCGCTGTGCGTCGCGCTCGGAAAGCTCCTCGTCCACGTATTCGGAGCAGTCCGCGGCGACGTCGCGACAGTCGTACTCGTCCTTCCCGACGAGCCTTCGCAACCAGCCGAACGGTCCTCCGCGCATCTGTTTCTCCCTGCTCGTGCGCCTCTGGCCCGCATTCTAGAGACGTGAGGCCCGCACGCGCAACCGGGCCGCGTGGCCGGGCCCACGGGCACCAGCTAGAATACGGGTGGCCGACAGTGATTCGATGCCGCCCGCCCCCCCGAGGGTGCATCCCGGCCCAGTCCATCTCTCTGGTGATCCCGTGGACGACGAGACGTTCAGCTCCATCGTGGAGCAGTACACCAACTACGCCTACAACATCGCGTACCGGATGATGAACAATCCGGCCGACGCGGACGACGTCGTCCAAGACGCCTTCCTCTCCGCCTACCGTGCCCGCGACCGTTTCCGGGGCGACGCGCAGGTGACGACGTGGCTCTACCGCATCGTCGTCAACGCCGCCCTCCAGAAGATACGCAAGGAGCGCAAGCCACAGCGCATGGCCGCGGCGAACGTCGAGGACGTCGAGATCGTCGACTGGAGCCCCGGCCCGGAGTCGCAGACGCTCAACGAGGAGCTGCGCGAGAAGCTCGAGGAGGCGATCGCCGAGCTGCCGGAGGACCTGCGCGCGGCGGTCGTCCTCCGCGACGTGCAGCAGCTGACGACCGAGGAGGCCGCGAGCACCGTCGGGATCAGCGTGCCGGCGTTCAAGGCGCGACTGCACCGAGGCCGCGTCATCCTCCGCGAGCAGCTGAACGCCTACGTGACGAGCCCGAAGCGCTAGGCAGGGCGCTGCCCTTGACCCATGAGGGGTAGGGCGGCTAACCGCAGGCCATCGCGACGTTCAGACCGACGGCGTTATGACCCGGCGAGATTCTTCGCTTCGCTCAGAATGACAACGTGCGACGGGCTCGGCCTTCTACCCCGCATGGGTCAAGGGCAGTGCCCTTGCTAGAGGTCGTAGGCGGCTAGGAGCGTCGCGACGTCCTTGTGGGACGCTCGCTCGCGGACGTCGTCGGCGCCGGCGTCGAAGGACGCTCGGGTCTTGTCGTTGTAGATCACGCCCAGTGGCACGCCGCCCTGCTCGATGATGCCGCGGGCCTGTGCGCGGTCCGACGGGTCGTGGTCCTCCGGGATCGCCCATGCGCTGGGGTCGATGCCCTTCTTCTTGTTGCCCTTGAGGACCTCGAAGGTGTCGTTGTAGGTGGTGCACGGCGATTGGACGTGGACGATGGAGAACCCTGGGTGCTCCATGCCGTCGAAGATGAGCTTCGCGAGGTCGCGCGGCTTGACGGAGTAGCTGGACGCGATGTACGTCACGCCGAGCGTGAGGTAGAGCTCCAGCGGGTCGATGGGCGTCTCGAGCTTGCCGTACGGCGTCGAGTTCGTGACCGTTCCCTGGAGGGTGGTCGGCGATGCCTGGCCCTTGGTGAGGCCGTAGACGCTGTTGTCCATGATGACGGCGCAGACGTTCAGGTTGCGGGCGGCCTGGGGTCCGATGTGCTCGGCGCCGATGCCCAGGAAGTCGCCGTCGCCCGCGACGGCGACCACGTTGAGCTCCGGGCGGGCCATCTTCACGCCGAGCGCGATGGGCAGCGAGCGTCCGTGGATGCCGTGGAAGCCGTAGGGCTGGTCGCCCTCCAGCAGGTGCACGAGGTTGCCCGAGCAGCCGATGCCGGCGACCACGACGTTGTTCGCCATGGGCGTCTCGTACTTGGAGTTCCACTCGGCCATGGCGGACTCGAGCGCGCGCCGCACGCCGAAGTCGCCGCAGCCGGGGCACCAGGTGAAGTCGTATTCGGGGTTGTTTGCGCTCATGCCTTCACTGCTTGCTTGTCCTTGGCCTTGGAGGCCGGGGCGATCATGGACCTGATCCGTTCGCTCAGCTCGCCCGCCTTGAAGGGCAGGCCCGTGTACTGCGTGATGGCCTCCGCGTTGACGCGCAGCGAACGGAGCACGCTGGCGAACTGGCCCTGGTAGTTGAGCTCCGGCACGATGACGAGGTCCTTGGAGAGGAGCTCCTCCAGCAGCTTGGGGGGAAGCGGGTGCAGGTACATCGTGTAGAACCAACCGATGTCCACGCCGTCTTCCCGCAGCATGTCGTAGGCCTCGCGGACGGAGCCCTTGGAGCCTCCCCACGGCATGACGGCGATCTTGGCGGCCTTCCGCTCGCTCTCGAACGTGCCGTCCTCCAGCAGCTTGAGCTTGCCGAACCGCCGCTCCGTCATCTGCACGTGGCGGGCGGGCAGGTGCGTGGTGTCGCCGTAGGAGTCGTGCTCGCTCCCGTTCGCGGTATACGCCCCCGGGCCGCCCGGCAGCGGCATCGGCGAAAGCTCGTGCGCGTCGTAGCGCAGGTAGCCGTTCTTGCCCTGGTAGGTGATGCGGTCCTCGACGGGCGTTGCCGCGAGGTCCGGCTTGGGTATGTTCTGCGCGCGCTCGGCCAGCGTGTGCTCGCTGAGGAGGACCACCGGGCACTGTGCGCGCTCCGCCCAGTTGAAGGCCATGACCGCTCCGTAGAAGCACTCCTCGACGGTCCCCGGCGCGATGACGGGGAGGCGCGAGTCGCCGTGGGCGGGGCTGAGCGCCGAGAGCAGGTCGGACTGCTCGGTCTTGGTCGGCAGTCCGGTGGCGGGACCGCCGCGCTGGACGTTGACGATGACGCAGGGCAGCTCCGCCATCCAACCGAGGCCGATACCCTCGCCCATCAGCGTGAAGCCGGGTCCGGAGGTGGCGGTCATCGCCTTCTTCCCCGCGAAGCTGGCGCCGAGCACGCTCGTGATGGACTCGACCTCGGAGGTCGCCTGATAGGCGAACTTGCCGGGGCCGACGAGGTTGCGCTCCATGTAGATGAGGATCGGCGTGGCGGGCGAGATGGGGTAGCCCATGTAGAACTCGACGCCCGCGTGCATCGCGCCGAGGGAAATGGCGTCGTTGCCCTTCATGAACAGCTGCTTGTAGGAGGGCGGGTCCGGCTCGCCCAAGTCGCTGACCGGCGCCTCCTCGGCCATGTGGGCGAGGCCCAGGTCGAGCGCCATGTGGTTCGCTTCGACGACCCCCTCGCGGCCGGCGAACCGGGTGGAGACGAAGTCCTTGAAGTACTCGAGCGGCATGTTCACCAGCCGGGAGAGGCCCCCCATCACCACCATGTTG
>JACZSI010000065.1 GCA_022574265.1 Chloroflexota bacterium
CACCGGCACCCCGACCACGCTGGTGGTGCGCTGGCGCTGCACCGCTCCACCGGAGCGCCGCTGGCATCGCACGCGCTGGAGCGCGAGGCCATCGAGCGCGACCGCTTCGGCGGCGAGGCCCGCATCACGCGCGAGCTCCGAGACGGCGAGGAGCTGGACCTAGGCGGCCTCACGCTGGAGGTGGTGCACACGCCCGGCCATACGCCCGGCTGCATCGCGCTCTTCGCCCGGGAGCGGCGCGCCCTGTTCACGACCGACACCGTCATGGGCGTGTCCACGACGCTCATCAGGCCCGGTGAGGGCAGCATGGCCGACTACGGCCGCACGCTGGAGCGCCTCGGCTCGCTCGGCGCCGCGACGATGTACGCGGGCCACGGCGATCCCATCACCGACCCCGAGTCCCGGCTGCGAGCGCTCATCGACCACCGCCAGCGCCGCGAGACCGAGCTGATGGACGCGCTGGCCGGTGGCCCACGCACGGTCGAGGAGCTGCGCGAGGCCACCTACACCGGGCTGCCGGAGCCCCGCGAGGGGCTGGCGGACCAGCAGGTGCTCTCGGGCCTGCACAAGCTGCGCGACGAGGGCCGCGTGCGCGCCGACGGCGACCGCTGGGCGCGGGCGTAGGCCGCAGAAGCGGGCGCTATACTGAGCGCAGCCCCCACGGAGCGCGTCCATGACCGCCGTCCCCAAAGCCAAGCTCTTCCCCGTGTCCACGCAGGTCAACGACCGCGACCACCTCGTGATCGGCGGCTGCGACCTCGTGGACCTCGCGGCCGAGTTCGGCACGCCGCTGTACGTCTTCGACGAGGCGACGCTCCGCGCGCAGGCCGAGGGCTTCGACGGGGCGTTCCGGTCGCGCTACCCCGACACGAAGCTGCTCTACGCGTGCAAGGCATTCATCAACGTCGCTCTGGCCAAGCTCCTGTATGGCTATGGGCTAGGCTTCGACGTCGTCTCGGGCGGCGAGCTCGCGCTGCTCCGGGCCGCCGGCGTGCCGCTGGACGACGTGTACTTCCACGGCAACAACAAGACGCCCAACGAGCTCGCTCAGGCCGTCGGGTGGCGCATCGGCCACGTGGCCATCGACAGCTTCCATGAGCTCGATCTGCTGGACGAGATCGCGGGCCGGGCCGGCGTCGTTCAGCCCGTGATGATCCGCGTCTCCCCGAGCACCGACCCGCATACCCATCGCCTCACGACCACGGGGGTGCTGGATTCCAAGTTCGGCTTCCCCATCGAGACCGGGCAAGCGAAGGAGGCGGTCCAGCGGGCGGTCAACGCAAAGAACCTCGACCTGGAGGGCCTCCACTTCCACCTCGGCTCGCCCATCTTCGAGCTCGAGCCCTACACCGAGGCGGTCGAGCGCGTCATGGGCTTCGCGTCGGAGATGCGGGAGCACGGCCTCGAGCAACGCCTGTTCAGCCCCGGCGGCGGCTTCGCCATCGCCTATACCGAGGACGACGACCCACCCCCACCGTCCGCGTACGCCGAGGCCATCGTCGGCGCGACGAAGCGGGCTTGCGCCGACCACGGCATGCCCGAGCCGGCGCTGCTCATCGAGCCGGGCCGCGCGATCACCGGGCCCGCGGGCGTGGCGGTCTACACCGTCGGCGCCATCAAGGACGTGCCGGGCGTGCGGACGTACGTGTCGGTCGACGGCGGCATGGGCGACAACATCCGCCCGGCACTCTACGGCGCGCGCTACGAGGCGCTCGTCGCCGACGCCGCGTCCACGCCGGCCACCGAGACCGTCACCATCGCCGGGAAGTACTGCGAGTCGGGCGACGTGCTGGTGCACGACGCCCTCATCGCACCGGTGCGCGCCGGCAGCCTCATCGCCATCCCCGCGTCGGGCGCCTACGCGCCTGCCATGGCGAGCACCTACAACCTCAACGGCCGCCCGGCCATCGTGCTCGTGGAGCGCGGCGAAGCGACGCTGATCCGCCGCCGCGAGACCTACGAGGACATGATGGCGCAGGACGTCGTGTAGCGAACGGCATGCTCAACGTCCACGGTCACGAGCTCGCCGTCCGGACGTTCGAGGCCGCGCTGAAGAGCGGCCGGCTCCACCACGCCTACCTGCTCTCGGGGCCCGCGCACGTCGGCAAGACGACGCTCGCGACGCAGCTCGCGCAGGCCGTCAACTGCACGGCCGGCGACCCGCCGTGCGGCGCGTGCGAGCCGTGCGTGCGCGTCGGTTCCGGCGCGCACGCCGACGTCAGCACGATCGAGGTCGACCCGGAGGCCCCCGAGGGCGCACGCACGGTCATCTCCATCGACTCGGTGAAGGACATCATCGCCTCCGCCCACCTGCGGCCGTACGAGGGGCGCACCCGCGTCTACATCGTCCAAGGCGCCGACCGGCTGAGCCAGCACGCCGCCAACGCACTGCTCAAGGTGCTCGAGGAGCCGCCGCCCGACGTGCTGCTGCTGCTGCTGACCGACAACCCCGACGGCGTGCTGCCGACGATCCGCTCGCGGTGCCAGCTCATCGAGCTGCGGCCGCTGCCGGTCGCCCGCGTCGCGGAGCTGCTGCGCGACGAGCACGGCGCCGGCGAGGAGCAGGCCGAGATGCTGGCGCGCCTCTCGCGTGGGTGCGTGGGCTGGGCCATCGAGGCCTCGGCGGACGAGAGCGTGCTGGCGGAGGTGCACCAGCGCACCGAGCGCATCGTCGACGTCATCGAGGGCGGGCTCGAAGCGCGCTTCGCCTACGCCGACGCGCTCGCGCGACGCTACCGGCTCGACCGCGCCGCCGGCCGCGAGGAGCTCTTCCTGTGGATGCGGTGGCTGCGGGACGTGCTGCTCATCCAGCAGGACCAGGGCGCCCGGATCGTCAACCTCTCCTGGCGCACCACGCTCGAGCGTCAGGCCGCGGCGCTCACGAGCGCCCAGGTCACGCGGTGGCTGCGCTCGATCACGGAGACGGTCGGCACGCTCGACCGCAACGTGAACCCGCGCCTGGCGCTCGAAGCGCTGATGCTCGAAGCACCTGCCCTCGGGACCGCGCGGGTTTCCGGAGCCGTCTAAGCGGGGACGAGGACGGGAGTGGACGGCTGCTTCCAGGGGAGGTACACGCTCCACTCGTCCGGCAGCTGACGGTGCATCAGGTGGGCGAAGGGGTTCAGGCGCGGGGGCGCGGGCTCACGCTTGAGCCGCATGCCCGCCTGGCGCGGCGTCCGGCCCGCCTTGCGGTGGTTGCACGGGACGCAGGCCGCGACCACGTTGTCCCAGGAGTGGACGCCGCCGTGCACGCGCGGCACCACGTGGTCCAGCGTGAGGTCCCGCGTCTGCCTCCCGCAGTACTGGCAGGTGAACCGGTCCCGGTAGAAGACCTCGCGGCGCGATAGCCGCCTCGTGAACACCGGGCGCTTGACCATGTGCAGCAGCCGGATGACGGACGGCACGTCGAAGACCGCGGTGGCCGCGTGCAGCTCGCCCTCGCCGGTCTCCAACGTCTGTGCGCGCTCGCGGCACAGCAGGACGAGCGCGCGGCGCACGCCGCACACGTTCAGCGGCTCGTAGCTCTGATTGAGGACGAGGACCGGATCGTTCAGCACGTGCTCCCCCACGGTGCGCCTATCGCCACGCGACGCTCCGCATCATAGGGCGCGGGCTCGGCGGCGCGCAACTTGGGGACTAGCCCAGGTGGTCGCAGATGCCGGTCGTGTCGATGTCCCGGCCGATGTAGCTCCGCCCGATCCCCTCGACGCCCGGCTCGGCGACCGCCTGCCGTTTGACGTCGGCGTCCGCCTCGTCGCACGTGCCGTTGCCGTTGCCGTCGACGTAGTAGTAGATGTCGTAGGTGACGTCGCCGTCGATCGCGGCCAGGAGCGCCGCCGTCCCGTCGTCCTGGACGGTGGCCTCGATCGGACCGATCGTATCGCCGCTCGGCCGCGGGACGAAGACCGCGTAGATCGTGGACCCGGCGAAGTCATCGAGGCCGGCAAAGCCGATGCCGAAGGCCGAGCCGCCAGCCAGGAGACCAGTCGCCTGGTCCACCAGTCCCCCGAGCCCGCCCTGCAGCGTGTCCTTCAGGTCGAAGAGCTGCTGGAGCTGGTCGAACTCGTCCGGCAGGAAGCCGCGGACGAAACCCAGGTTCTCGCTCAACGGCTCGGCCAGCGTCGATTCGTTGACGGCGTCCTGGACGCTCTCGACCGGCAGGCTGCCCATCACCGAGATGACCGCCGTGGCAGCCACCGCGCCGGCCAGCACGCCGATGGCGATCCCCGCCAGGCTGTCCACCCAGCCGAGCATCAGGACCTTGAGCATCCCCTTCACGATGCGCCCGGCGATCCAAGCCGCGATCATCGCCGCCACGAAGATCGCGCCGAACGCGGCCAGCTGCTTGACCGCGTCGCTGTCGCCGAAGGGCACCGCCGGGGCCAAGGTCTTGTAGAGCTGGCCGGCGAGGATGACGCCGATGATGCCGCCGACGAGCGTGAACGCCCAGCGGATCACGCCGTTGCGCCAGCCCATGAATCCCATCCCGAGCACCAGCACCAACACCATGATGTCGACCCAGTTCATGGGACCTCCTCGGCCAGCCGCGTCATGGCCGCCCGACCACTATAGCGTCGCGTCCGAGCGCGAGCAACGGCGTACTCATGCGCTGCGCGGGCGCGCTAGACGGCGTAGAGGGGGTCGGCGTCGGTGATCACGCGCGTCTCGGCGGCGAGGGCCTCACGGACGTACTTGGGGAGCGCGAACATACCCCGGTGCGCCACGCCATCGTAGTAAGCAAGCGTCGTCTTGAGGCGCGTGGCGATGCGGCGGTCGATCGTATCCTCAGCCGCTCCGGTCACGTCGGGCGAGCCGTCGATGCCGCCCGCCACGAAGCCCCACATCGTCGCGAAGCTCGGCACGAACACGCGGGAAGCGTGCGTCTGGTCGAACACCGTGGCCATCGTCTTGGCGATCGCGGTGAACACCTCGCTCACGTTCGTCGGCCCCGCCGGGCCCGCCTGCACGACCACCAGGCCTCCGGGCCGCAGACGCGAGCGCAAGAGCCGGTAGAACTCCTGCGTATAGAGCAGGTACGCAGGCCCAGCCTCCAGCGGGTCGGGCACGTCGATGATGATGACGTCGAACGGCTCGGCGGCGTCGCGCAGGTAGGCCATAGCGTCTTCGTGCAGCAGCGTGAGACGTGGGTCGTCGAAGGCCCCACGGTGGTGGTTGGGCAGGTACTCGCGGCAGAGGTCGACGACCTGGCGGTCGAGGTCGACCATGACCACGTCGGTCACCGAGCGGTGGCGGAGCACCTCGCGGGCGGTCGCGCCCTCGCCGCCGCCGGCGATGAACACGCGGCGCGGGCCCGCGTGCGCGAGCATGACGGGCTGCACGAGGCCCTCGTGGTACACCCACTCGTCGGCCTCGGTGGACTGCGTCTTGCCGTCGAGCACGAGCGCGCGGCCGAACGGCGTGGTCTCGAGCACCTGGACGTGCTGATAGGGCGTGTCCCCCTCGAACAGCACGCCGCGCACACCGAGCGCCGTCAGCAGCTCGTTGGCGACGGTCTCGACGTACCAGGTCGTGCCGCTGGGGAGGTTGTCCACGTCGGGCGGCTAAGCGGGAGTCGCGGGGTCGGGGACGGCCAGCACGCCGCGGCGGACCTCGGTGACCGACGAATCCGTGGCTTCGAGCCGCTCCGTGATGAGGCGTCCGGCCTCGGTGGGGTCGAAGGCGTCACCGCAGGTGAAGATGTCGACGGCGGCGTAGCGGTGCTCCGGCCAGGTGTGGATGCAGAGGTGGGACTCGGCGATGGCGACGACGCCGGTCACGCCCTGCGGTGAGAATTGATGAAAGATCTGCCCGACGACCGTCGCCCCCGTCTCCTCCGCCGCGGAGAGCATCGTCTCGCGGAGGAACGGCAGATCGTCGAGCTTCTGTGCGTTACAGGAGTACAGTTCGAGCAGGACGTGTCGACCCAGAGCTTCCAATCAAACAGCCCCCTCGTCTTGGAAGTGCAGGCCGCCGAGACCTGCGGAACAGTGGCGCCAAGCGCAGAGTCTATCAGCCACGGGGAGCCGCCCGCAAGCGGCGGAAGCAGGCGGTAATCTGGCGCAGCCGTCCCGGGCCGGCCCATCCAGCGGTTGACCGTGTGCCGCGCCCCGCCTAGCATGGCCACGATGGACGACTACCTCCGGCAGTACGGCTTCATCTTCATCCTCGGCATCGTCGCGGTGCTCGTCCCCGCGAGCGTGCTCATGCTGTCGTATCTCGGCACGAAGATCCGGGCCCGCCCCTTCAGGCCGAACCCGATCAAGTACGACACCTACGAGTGCGGGATGGACACGTCCGGCGCCGTCCGGTGGGAGCGGTTCAACGTCCGCTACTACCGCTTCGCGCTCCTGTTCCTGCTGTTCGACGTGGAGGTCGTGTTCCTGTTCCCGTGGGCCACGCAAGCCGGCGCCCTCGGCTGGGGTGCGTTCGGCGCCATCTTGGTCTTCATCGGTCTGATGCTCGCGGGCTGGGCATACGAGTGGCGCCGCGGCGGCATGGAGTGGGACGAGACGCTGCCAGAGGCCGCCGCCGAGCACGAACCGGAGCCGGCCGCCGCCGAGCGGGCCGCGGCCTAGCGCTTAGCCCGCCAGCGTCTCCCGCAGCTCGCGCTTCAGCACCTTGCCGAGCGCGTTGCGCGGCAGCGCGTCCACGAACACCACCTGCTCCGGGCGCTTGAAGCGCGCCAGCCCCGCGCACGCATCGAGCAGCGCGTCCTCGCTCGGCCGCTCGCCCGCCCGCGGCACCACGACCGCCACGACGCGCTCGCCCCACGTCTCGTCCGGCAGGCCGACGACCGCGCACTCCTCGACGCCGGGGCATGCGGCCAGCACCTCCTCGACCTCGGCGGGCGCAACCATCTCGCCACCGCGCTTGATGAAGTCGCGCGCACGCCCGCTCAGGTAGATGTAGCCGTCGTCATCGGCGTATCCGAGGTCGCCGGTATAGAGCCAGCCGTCGCGGAGGGCTGCCGGCGCCGCGGACTCGCCCCAATACCCCGTCATCACGCCGGCGCCGCGGGCGACGATCTCGCCCGTCTCGCCCGTGGGCAGCGCGCCGCCGTCGTCGCCGACGACCCGCACCTCGACGCCAGCGAGCGGCAGGCCGACGCTGCGCAGGTGCCGCCGGCGCCTCGCGACCACGTCCGGCGGACCGCTGAGGTCGTGGTCCTCCGGCGGCACCGCCGTGATGGTCGAGCCCGTCTCCGTCTGACCGAACGCGTTGACGAACCGCACGCCCGGCAGGGCGCCGATCGCGCGCTCGATCAGCGCCGCGGGCATCGGCGCGCCGCCGTAGGTGAGCACGCTCAGGGCCGAGAGGTCGCGCCGAGCGAAGTCGGGGTGGTCGAGGAGCTGCTTGAGCATCGTTGGCACCAGCAGCGCGCGGTTGACCCGGTGCTCCTCGGCGAGGCGTAGCCACTCGCCCGGCTCGAACTGGGGCTGCAGCACGACGGACCGCCCCCCGTACACGGCGGCGAGCATCGCCTGGAGCCCGGCGACGTGGTACAGCGGCAGCGTCAGCAGCGTGCGCTCCTCGACGTCCGGGTCGGGCGGGTCGACGTTGGCGAGCATGAAGGACGTGAAGCTGGCGTGGCTCAGCACGACGGCCTTGGGCCGGCCGGTCGTGCCGGCCGTGAACAGCAGCGCGGCCGCCTCCTCCGGCGAGCCCTCGGGGAAGCGTGACTCCGCTGGGTCCGCGGCGTCGATCAGCGCTTCGTAGGCAGCCCAGCCGCCGACGGCCGCGCCGCCCAGCGCGACGTACGAGCGCGTCGGCTCCGAGCGCGGGCGCAGCCCGTCGATCAGGCCCACGTACCGAGAGCCTGCCGCGACCACCTTCGGCGCGACGTGCTCGAGCGGGTACCCGACCTCGTCGCCGCGGCCCCGGAAGTTCAGCGGGACGTAGATCGCATCGAGTCGCGCCGCGGCGAAGTACAGCTCGAAGTGTGAAGGAGTGTTGACGTCGATGACGGCGACCCGGTCGCCCGCGCCGACGCCGAGGTCCGCGAGCGCGTTCGCGAGCCGGTTCGAGCGCTCGGCGAGCGCCGCGTACGTCGTGTCGCGGCCGTCGAAGGAGATGGCGGTGCGCTCCGGCACGATGGCCGCGGCGATGCTCAGCAGCTCGTGGGTGTGCACGCCCCGCCCCCTACGCGCTCAAGCTCGCCGCCAGCCGGCGCTCCAGGTCGAGCGCGGCCGCGAGCGGCATGTCAGCGCCGTCGGCGATCGCTCGCTTCGCCGCCGCGAGAGCCGGACTGGGCGCGCGGAGCATGCGGCGCAGCAGCGCCGTCGCCGCGGCCACGAGCTCCGAGCGGGGAACGACCTCGCTCACGAGCCCGTAGGCGAGCGCGTCTTCGGCGCCGAAGCGGCGGCCCGACAGCAGCAGCTCGATCGCCCGGCCGGGCCCGAGGAGCCGTGGCAGGAGCTGCGTGCCGCCGGCCGCGGGCACCAGCCCGAGACCGGCCTCCGGCATCCCGAAGACGGCGTCGTCCGCGGCCACGCGCACATCGCACAGCGCGGCCATCTCCAGGCCGGAGCCCAAGCAGTAGCCGTGGAGCGCGGCGACGGTCGGCTTGGGGATGCCCAGCAGCAGCCCCCACAGGTCGCGCTCCCACCGCACCTGGCGCGCGATCGTCTGCGACGGTGCCGTCCCGAACTCGGTGAGGTCCGCGCCCGCGCAGAACCCGCGCTCGCCCGCACCCACGAGCAGCATCCCGCGCACGTCGGGGTCGTCCCGCACCGCCGCCAGCACCTCCCACAGCTCGTCGCGCATCCGCACGCTGAACGCGTTGACGACGTCCGGCCGGTTGAGCGTGACCACGGCGATGTCGTCGCGCTTCTCCAGAAGCACCGTCGGCGGTTGCTCGCTCATCGGCCCTCGTACTCCGGCCGCGTGCCCTCGGCGAAGCTCGCCAGCCCCTTGGCGCGGTCGGCCGTGGTATGCAGCAGGATGCTCAGGTCGGCCTCCAGCCGCAGCCCCTGCTCGAGCGCGAGGTCCGCCCCGCGCAGCACCGCCTCCTTGACGTACGCCGCCGCGATCGGCGCCGCGGCGGCCACGCGGTCGGCGAGCTCGTCCGCGGCCTCGGGGCCGCCGACCGACTGCACGAGGCCGATGCGCAAGCCTTCAGCGGCGTCGATCACGTCGCCCGTGAGCAGCAGGCGGAGCGCATGGGCGCGCCCGACGAGCCGGAGCAGCCGCTGCGTCCCGCCGTCCGCGGGCA
>JACZSI010000066.1 GCA_022574265.1 Chloroflexota bacterium
AGGGCCATGAGACACGCGAGGACGGCCGCGTCGCGTGGCGGCGCCAAGCGCTCTCGGAGCTTGCGGAGCCGCTGCTCGCGCGCGTCTTGGCCTCGGCGTGGGAGCACGTCGCGGGTGCCGGCGCGGCGCTCTCGGCCGCGAAGCTCGGCGCGGCTTCGCGGCTGATCCGCAGGCCCGGCGGGGGCGAGCTCGCGCTGGGCCGCGGCGCGCGGCTCGTCGTCGAGCAGGAGACGTGCGCGCTCGGAGCAGCGTCCACGGAGCGCATTCCGCTCGTGGCGGGACCGCTCGCCGTGCCCGGCGTGACGCACGCGGGCCCCTGGATCGCGACGGTCTCCGCCGGCGAGCCGCGTGAGCTCGACCCGGCCGCGGTCACGGGCAAGGGCTGGCGGGCCGCGCTCGACGCCGACCAAGCCGGCGCCGGCCTCCGCCTGCGGGCGAGGGCGCGCGGCGACCGCTTCCAGCCGCTGGGGATGGACCAGCCCGTGCGGCTCCAGGACGTGCTGGTGAACGCCAAGGTCCCCCGCGGCGAGCGCGACGACCTGCCGCTGGTGGTCAGCGAGCGCGGCATCGCGTGGGTGCCGGGCGTGCGTGTCGCGCAGTGGGCGGTGGTGACGGCTGCCACGCGGCGCGTGGTGGAGGTCTCGCTCGAGCGCGGTGCCCAGGCTAGGGACTAGGAGCTAGGACGGCGGCCAGGGACTCGGTGGGGCCGCGGCCCCCCGCTCTTCGGCCGCCTGCTCATCCGCGGCCGGTGGCGCCTCTGCCGTCTGGGCCCAGCCTCGGGCGTGGGCCCAGCCTCGGCAGCGCTCTCGGGTGCCGTCGCGGGCTCGTCGGGGGGCATCGGGCCGAAGGACGCGATCGGTTCGACGCTCGGCCACAGCGGCGCTTGCTCGGCCTCCGGCGAAGCGGCTTCGGCCGCAGGCTCGCTCCCGCCCGCCGAGGCGAGCTCGTAGAGCCGCTGCGCGACGAGGTGGGCGTCGCGCCGGGCGTCCGCGGAGCGCAGCACGTGGCGCAGCGAGTAGTCGCCGGCGTGCAGGATGAGCGCCCCTTCCTGGTCCGGCAACACGTATCCCGTGAGGATGTAGATGGCCGCGAGGACCGGCAGGCCTCCCACGAGCAGCGAGATCAGCACGACGCCGACGACGATCCAGCTGAGCCACCCCAGCAGCGCGCCGGCGCCGAGCAGGAGAAGCCCCTGGGGGAGCCGCTCGGCCGCCCGGTAGACGTCGACCACCTCGACGCCCGTGAGCTTGCTCAGGGGAAGCAGCGCGGTCGTCCGCTTGCCCGGCTCGCTGCTGAGCAGGATCGCCCGGTGCGTGGTCACGGTCAGGCTATTCTCGCCGGCGGCCGACGCGCCGACGACGCCGAGCTGGGCATCGAGGGCAACCTCGAAGCGCTCGCCTGGGAGCAAGGGCACCTGGTCGTGGGGAGGCCCATCCGCGGAGCGGTTCAACGAGCACCTCGGTGCAAGCGGTGGCGTCGCGGTGAGGATACCGGCGGCGCCGTCCGAGGATCAAAGCGCGGCGGCCGCTGCCAGCTCATCGCCCTCATCTCCTGAAGTTGATCCTGCGGAAGACCTCGGCGAACTCGAAGCGATGCCCGTCGGCTGACGCGCGCTCGGCCGCACTCTCCGCCCGCCGCTTCACGAAGCCTTCGATGCGGGCGGCGTCGGTGGAGAGCTGGCTGGCGTGGGCCGCCAGCGCCTCCATCTTGCGGTCGATGGTCGAGGTGATATCCACCACCGTGTCGGGGTTCTCGGAGCCCCAGAGCAGGACCGCGCCGACCTTGTACGTTTCGAGCCCCTCGTCGATGTGCTCCGGGAAGTGGAGCAGGTCCCGCGCGTACGGGAAGCATGCGTCCATCGCCACCAGGCCCGATATGCGGTGGTCCCGGTGCGTGTGTCCCTCGGTGCGCAAGGGGTCCATCGCGAAGAGCACGTCGGGGCGCCAGCGCCGGATCTGCCGCACGACGTGGCCTCGAAACTCAGGGGTGTCCTCCAGCTCACCGTCGCCGTACCCCAAGAAGACGACCTCCTCCACCCCCAGCACCCGCGCCGCGTTGCGCTGCTCCTCGTCCCTGATCGCGGCGAGGCGCTCGCTCGTCATCTCGGGGTCGGAGGACCCCTTGTCTCCGTTGGTCGCAACCACGTAGAGGACGTGGCAGCCATCATCCACCCACTTGGCCACGGTGCCCGCGCATCCCGATTCTCCATCGTCCGGATGGGGGATGACGAGCATGGCCCGTTCCGGCGTTTCGATCGTCTCCAATTCCACCTCCGGGGCGTCTAGGGGGAGTCTGCTAAGATGATAGCGGCGCCCGCGCGTGCTGGCTACACCGCACCGTTACCACGTTCGTTCGATCACCCCATGGCCTATTCCGTCCGTCGATTCGCATGGGACGACGTGCCGCTGCTCACCGCATCGGAGGCAGCGCACGGCCCTCCGGCGAGCGCCGCGCCGGCCGATGCGGTCGAGCGCATGCGCCGGTGGCTCGCCCAGCCGGGCATGCAGCCTGAGCGCGACTGCTTCATCGCCGACGACGACGGCACTCCGGCGGGCTACGCGTA
Source organism: Chloroflexota bacterium (assembly GCA_022574265.1). GTDB lineage: Bacteria > Chloroflexota > Dehalococcoidia > Lucifugimonadales > Australimonadaceae > JADFRC01. The sequence continues at coordinate 2,564 of JACZSI010000066.1, forward strand.
CCTCGTGGTCGAGCAGCCGATCAGGCGCGGGGTGCTGATCTTTGAGGCGGCACAGGCCGGCCGGCGGCCGTTGCTGGACGCGGCGGTCTCGGACGCGCGCTCGATCGGCCTCGCGGTCGTGCAGGTCGACGTGCCCGAGACGGACGACGCGCTGCGGAGTTTCCTGGCCTCGGCCGGGCTCGCCCACGTGCGTACGCACCTGCACCTGCGCCGCGACGGCGCGCAGACGATCGACGCTCCGCTGCCGGCCGGGGCGGCGATCCGATCCGCCGGACGCGACGATACGGCCGCTTTGACGGACCTCCAGAACGCGGCCTTCCGCGGTAGCTGGGGGTATGCCCCGAACACGACCGAGACGATCGCCTACGGGGTGTTCGAGCTGCCCGACGACCCGCCCGACCGCGTCCTGCTGCTCGAGGAGGGCGGCCGGCTGCTCGCGTACTGCTGGACGCACCAGGGGCACGCCGGAGCGCCGGGCCAGATCGGCATGGTGGGCACGGCGCCCGCGGAGCAGTCCCGGGGGCTCGGGCGCGCGGTGACGGCGGCAGGCGTGGACCACCTCGTCGGGATCGGCGCGACGCCCATCGACATCACCGTCGACGCCGAGAACCCACCGGCTCTGCGGCTCTACGAGCACCTCGGGTTCACGGTGCGCTGGCGCTCGGTCTGGTACGAGCTGCGGATCAGCGGGTGAGCAGGAGGATGGCGATGACTGCCAAGGCGATGCCTGCGATCCGCGTCGGCTTCATCGGCTCGCCCAAGACCAAGAACCCGAGGACGGCCGCGACGGTGAGGCTCAGGGCGAAGATGGGCACGACGATCGAGGCGGGGCCCAGGCTCAGCGCCTTGTAGTAGCTCAGGATGCTCGCGGAGAGCACGATCGCCGCCAACCCCATCCACGCCGTCGCCGCATTGGCCCCGAGGCCGCGGGTGACGCCGGAGCCGAAGGTGGCCATCCAGCCGAGGCCCGCGAGCACCAGGACCCCGTTCGTGACCACGAGCGTGAACGCGGGGTTGATCCCGCGGAACGCCAGCTTCAGCAGCACCGCCACGATGCCGTAGGTGACCATGGCGAAGAGGGCCCAGGGCAGGTATCCCATGCTGCTGCCTCCGTTCGGATCAGGGACCTAGACGCAGGGGGCGACGAGGGGGCGCTCGGACCCAGCGCTCAAGACGCTCCGATAGCCGTCTAGCGTCTCGTCGACCGAGCGGTCCCACGTGAACCCGCTGGCCCACGCGCGCGCCGCCGCCCCCATCCGCGAGGCGTGCTCCGGGTCGTCCAGCAGCTCCTCCAGCGCAGCAGCGAATGCGCGCGGGTCGTGGCTCGGAACGAGACGGCCCGTCTCGCCGTCGCGCACGAGCGACGGGAGCGCGCCAACGTCCGCCGCGACGACGGGCGTCCCGCACGCCATCGCTTCGAGCGCGGCCAGCCCGAAGCTCTCGTGGAACGACGGGACGGCGCAGACGTCGGCGCTCGCGTAGAAGTCCGGCAGGTCCGCCTGCGGGATGGCGGGCTGCCAGCGCACGCGCGAGCCGACGCCGAGGTCCGCCGCGATGTCTTCCAGCCAGCCGGCACTGCGCTCCTCCTCCGAGCCACCCACGAGCACGAGGCGCACGTCGCTCGCATCCCGCATCTCTGCGAGGGCGCGCACCAGGATGTCGGGGCCCTTGAACGGCTCGAGCCGCCCGACGAAGAGGACGACCCGCTCGTGCTCGGCGATGCCGGTGGCCCGCCGGGCCTCGGCCCGGTCGCGGGGCCGGAAAAGCTCGGTATCGACGCCGCCGTGCACGACGTGCAGCCGCTCGGGCGGCAGGCCGAACAGCGCGCCGATATCCTCGGCCTCGCCCACGGTCGACGCGAAAACGCGGTCGGCCGCCGCCGCCATGCGCGCCTCGGCCTCCAACCGCACGGGCGATTCCGGCTCGCCGCCCGCACGCTGCTTCTGGGCGGCGATGGTGTGGTAGCTGACGAGGTGGGGTACGCCCCACTCCTTGGCGATGCCGGCTCCGACGTCGCCGGAGAGCCAGTAGTGGCTGTGCACGAGGTCGTACGCCGTTCCCTCCTCGGCGACGAATCGGCGGAGGTGATCCGTGTAGTCCGCGAGGTAGGGGACGACCTCTTCCTTCGAGAGCTCCGGCTCTCCCGCGCTCAGGTGGACGACACGCGCATTGGGCCCCAGCTCCAAGAGCTCCGGCCCACCCGCGTGATGGTTGCGCGTGAACACGTCGACGCAGACGCCGCGCTCGGCAAGCAGCTGAGAGATCTTGCGCAGATACACGTTCATCCCACCGGCCGAGCGCACCCCTGGCATCATGAGCGGGCAGCCGTGCACGGAGAGCATGGCGACGCGGTGGATGGGCTGGTCGGTCGGCAACGTCATGCGTCCTCTAGCGGCGAACGACGATCCGGTGGACGGAAGCGTCCCGGGCGCCGAGGTGGTACTTGTAGGGCTCCGCGCCGCGGAGGAAGTCGAAGTAGGTGAGTCCCCGCTCGATGGCGTCCTTGACGCACAGCGCTTTGAGCAGCAACCCCGCGCTCAGCGATGCGGATGCGCGCCGGAAGCCGCTGTTGTAGAGGAGGCGGCGCCCAGCGTAGTCGAAGGCGAGCACGGCGGCAATGGGTTCGCCATCCATCTCCAGCAGGAGGAGACGGAGCAACCCGGCCGATTGCATCCGCTCGACGATGTCCCGGAAGAAACCCTCGCGCTCCGGCCCCAGGAAGTCCCGTTTCTCCTCGCGGCTCTCCCTCATGAGCTCATGGAAGAGAGCGGCGTCGGCCCGGAGCGTCTCGTCGGTCGCGAGCCGCACACGGTAGGAGCCCGCGGCGTCCAGGCGGCGGAGCTTGCGCCGGAGCTCGTGGCGGTCCTTGCGCCGCAGACCGCCCAGGTAGTCGTCCCACGTGGCGGGCAGGTCCAGGCCGGGCACGACGTCCTCCGTCTCGACCGTGACCTCGTACCCGCGCGCTCGGTAGACGCGCGGGATCTCCTGGAGCGTGGGCGAGCCGCCGGGCACGGACGTGAGGTCCATCGTGCGCCACGGCTCGCCGTCCAGGCAGTCGGCCAGCGCGTCGTAGAAGCGGGGGTCATCCGTCACGAAGTCGTGGTAGTCGAAGAGGTCGGTCCCGCCGAGGAACCGCAGCACGTCGCCGTCGAGGGTCATCGGCGCGATACCGAGCGGGTCGGACTCGGGGCCGACCGTCAGCAGGCAGAGGTCGGCGTCTCCCCCGAAGTGCTCCCACCACGTGCGCGCCCACACCGGGGTGAGGAAGAGGTTCGGCTCGTCCTGGCGCGCGATCAGCGCGTCCCACTGGGGCGCGACCGCGTCGAACCCGGTCCGAAGACCGATACACGTCAACGCGTTCCATCCTGAAGCAGGTTGAGGAACTCGGCGCGGGTCGCGGAGCCCTCGCGGAACTGACCGCGCGTCGCCGAGGTGACGACGGACGTGCCCGGCTTGCGGACGCCGCGCATGGCCATGCAGAGGTGCTCGGCCCGCATGACGACGGCGACGCCCTCGGGCACGAGCGCCGTCATGATCGCGTCGGCGATCTGCGAGGTGAGCCGCTCCTGGATCTGCGGCCGGCGCGCGAGGATGTCGACGGCCCGCGCCAGCTTGCTGATGCCGACGATCTTGCCGCGGGGGATGTAGCCGACGTGCGCGGTGCCGAAGAAGGGCAGCAGGTGGTGCTCGCAGAGCGAGTAGAAGGGCAGGTCACGCATGATGACCATCTCCTGCTGGTCCTCTTCGAACTGGGTCTGGAGGACCTCGATCGCGTCGTCGTCGGCCCCCCCGGCTATCTCGTGGTACATCGCCGCCACGCGCTTCGGCGTGTCCCGGAGCCCTTCCCGCTCCGGGTCCTCGCCGATGCCGATGAGGAGCTCACGTACCGCCTTCTCGATCCGCGTGCCGTCGATGCTCACGACCGATGACCTCCTCCACTCGTTCCCGGTACGGCCTCGCCGAGCAGCCGCGCGACGGCCTCGACGTCCGCCGGAGCCTCCTCGGGCGGGTGGTCCGCCAGCTCCCGCGCCAACCCCGGGTCCTTCAGTCCATGCCCGGTGATGACGCAGACGACGGTGCGCCCGGCGAGCCCGTTACCCGCGCGCACATGCTTGATCAGGCCCGCGACTCCCGCGGCCGAGGCGGCCTCGCAGAAGATGCCTTCGCGGCGCGCCATGAGCTTGTAGGCGTCGAGGATCTCCGCGTCGGAGACGGTCCCGATGTCGCCTTCGGACTCGTCGCGCGCGGTGAGGGCGCCCTCCCAGTTGGCGGGGTTCCCGATGCGGATGGCGGACGCGATCGTCTGCGGATGCTCGACCGGCTTCCCCGCCACGATAGGCGCGGCGCCCTCCGCCTGGAAGCCCATCATGCGGGGGAGCCGCGCGGCATTCCCGCCGTCGTGATACTCGCGGAAGCCCTTCCAGTATGCGGTGATGTTGCCCGCGTTACCGACGGGGATGAAGAGGAGGTCGGGCGCGTCCCCCAAGACATCGACGATCTCGAAGGCGGCGGTCTTCTGCCCCTCGATCCGGTCCGGGTTCACCGAGTTGACGAGGCAGACCGAGCGTGCCTCGGCCAGCTCGCGCGCGACCCTGAGCGCGTCGTCGAAGTTGCCGCGCAGGTTGATGACCCGCGCGCCGTAGGCGACCGCCTGTGACAGCTTCCCCTCCGCGACGTTCCCCTGGGGGACCAGCACCACGGTCTCGAGTCCGGCGGCCGCGCCGTAGGCGGCCGCGGACGCGCTCGTGTTGCCGGTCGACGCGCACATGATGGTGCCGTAGCCGCGCTCCATGGCCTTCGCCACGGCGACGACCATGCCCCTGTCCTTGAACGACGCCGTGGGGTTGCACCCCTCGAGCTTGAAGTAGAGCTCGTCGATGCCGAGCTCGCCCGCGAGGTGGCGGGACCGCACCAACGGCGTCTCGCCCTCGCCGATGCTCAGCGCCGGCGTGTCGGGCGTCAGGGGCAGGTACCGGGCGTAACGCTTGAGAACGCCCTCGCCCATGCTTCACCTTCTCCGGGCGGGCCGGGCCCGCGGACTTCGACTAGGAACCCGGGTCTTCCACGCGCACGAGGTTCGACACCTCGAGCACCACGTCGAGCGCGGCCAGCTTCGTCACGGCCTCCTGGACAGCCGACTCCTTGGCCGTGTGCGTCGTGATCACGATCTCGGCCGTGCCGGCCGCATCGGCCACTTCCTTCTGGATCACCGAGGCCAGGCTGACGCGCAGGTCGCCGAGCACGCGGGTGATCTGCGCCATGACGCCGGGGCGGTCGCTGGCACGGAGCCGCAGGTAGTACTTCGTCTCCAGGTCGGCCATCGGCTGGATCCGCAGCTTGCGGTCGAGCACCGGTGGCCGAGCGGGCGGGGCGCCCGCCGCCACGGCCTGCGCGATCGAGATGACGTCGCCCAGCACGGCGCTGGTCGTCGGCCGCGCCCCCGCGCCGGGACCCTGGAACATCGCCCAATCCACCAGGTCCCCCTCCAGCTCGACCGCATTGTAAACCCCATCGACCTTCGCGAGCGGGTGGGCCAAGGGCAGGAACGCAGGGTGGACCCGGGCCTGGAGCAGATCGCCCACGCGCTTGGCGATGGCGACGAGCTTGATCGCGTAGCCGAGCTCCGCCGCGTACGCGAAGTCGGCCGGCGCGAGCTTGGCGATGCCCTCGCGGTAGACGTCGGTATCGCGGACGGTCGTACGGAAGGCGAGCGAGCTCAGGATCGCGAGCTTGTACGCCGCGTCGTCGCCGTCCACGTCGGACGCAGGGTCCGCCTCCGTGTAGCCGAGCCGCTGCGCCGCGGCGAGCGCGTCCGCGTATTCGAGGCCGTCGCTTGCCATGCGGGTCAGCATGTAGTTCGTCGTGCCGTTGATGATGGCGTTGACCGCGCCGATCTCGTTGGCGGCCAGCTCGCGGAGCAGCGGGCCGATGATCGGGATGCCCGCGCCGACGCTGCCCTCGAAGCCGATGCTCACCCCGTGCTCCGCCGCGTGCGCGAGCACCTCCGGCCCGTGCTTCGCCATCACCTCCTTGTTCGCGGTCACCACGTGCTTGCCGTGGTGCAGCGCGCGCTGGATGTAGCCGAACGCGGGCTCCTCCCCCCCGATGACCTCGACGACGATGTCGACTGCCGGGTCGTCCAGGATCTCGGAGGGCTCGCCCGTGATCCGCAGGCCGGCGGGCACGTCGCTCCGCCGCTTGCGCGGGTGTGCCACGAGCGCCGCCGCGAGGCGCACGGGCCTGCCGACGGACGCCTCGATGGCAGCGGCTTTGTCCGCGAGCGCCCTCGCGACGCCGCCACCGACGACGCCCAGGCCCAGAAGGCCGACGGCGATGGGACGATCGGAGGCCACCTTAGCCGGCCGCCAGCTGGTCGACGACCCACTGCGCGTCGTCGAAGTCGAGCTCGAGCAGGGTAACCAGCTCGAGGGTCTGCTCGTTCAGCCACTCTTGGAACTCGGTCTGGCCGAGGAGATCGCGCATCTCGTCATCGAGCGGTTGCTCCGAAGGCCCGTCGCTCACCAGAAGCACGACGCTCCCGACGGTGGTGACGAGCGGCCCGATGGGCTCGCCCAC
>JACZSI010000067.1 GCA_022574265.1 Chloroflexota bacterium
CAGGTGCTCGGCGCCCGCGCGGGCGTACTCGCCGATGCGCTCGACCGTCTCCGGCGCCGTGCCGCCCAGCTGGCCGCCGATGCGCGGGTCGCCGGCCGGCCAGGGCATCAGCTCGCGCTTGGCGGCGGCGTCCGCTTCGTCGACGCCCATGTAGAAGCCGACGTTGACCGCGCGGCCGATGCTCGCGGGGTCGCGTCCCTCCCGCTCGCACGCCGCATCGAGCACAGCCATCTTGTCGACGAACCGCTCCGGCGACACGTAGGCGACGTTCCAAGCGTCGGCGTAGCGGGCCGCGATCGGGATCGTCCGCTTCTCGCCGCCACCGCCGACCCATAAGCGCAGCTCCGGCTGCACCGGCCGAGGGAAGTTCGTGGCGTCGCGGACCGTGAAGTGCTTGCCCTCGAACGTCGTCCGCTCCTGCCGCAGCATCGAGCGGATGATCTGCGCGCCCTCCTCGAGCATGTCCAGGCGCACGCCCGGCCGGGGGAAGTCGTAGCCGTAGGCGTGGTATTCGGGCTCGTGCCAGCCGGCGCCGATGCCCAGCTCGGCCCGGCCGTTGCTCAGATGGTCGATCGTGGTCACCGCCTTTGCGATCAGCGCCGGGTTGCGGTAGCCCATCGAGTACACGAGGCACCCGACGCGCGCCCGCTTGGTCTCCAGCGCGAGGGCCGACATGATCGACACCGTCTCGAACGCCGGGTGCGTGCCGTCCACCGGCGGCGACTCGTAGTGGTGGTCCCACACGGATATCCAGTAGAAGCCCGCGTCGTCGGCCAATCGCCACAGACGCCGCAGCTCCTCGTAGGTGCAGTCCTGCTGGCCCGTGTGTATGCCGATGCGTAGCGTCATGGTGCTTCCCATCTACTGCCGTCTCGTACTTCGACAAGCTCAGCACGAGCGGTACTGTTCCCTCGCAAGCTCAGGATGAATCCCCGCTCACCCTGAGCTTGTCGAAGGGCGAGGGGAGGTTCGCCTGCGAGCAGCGGTGCTCATTCCAAGCCTCTGCTCGTACCCTTCGACGGTGCTCAGGACATGCTTCGACGGGCTCAGCACGAGCGGGTTGCCATCCTCCGTCCCTTTGGCCGCGCCGCGGCGGGTGACTGGTAGGGGCGCGATTCATCGCGCCCTCGGTCGAGGCTTCGGGTGTTCAGCACTGCCGAGCATCATCCATCGATCCTCTTGGCCAGGTCCTTGATCCACGCCCCGAGCTCGGACGCCAGCTCCGGCCGCTCGAGCGCGAGCTCCACGGCCGTCTCGATCAGCCCCAGCGGCGTGCCCGCGTCGAAGCGCTTGCCCTCGAACCGGTACGCGAAGACCGGCTCCCGCTTGGCCAGCGCATCGAGGCCGTCCGTCAGCTGGATCTCGCCCACCGCCCCCGCCTCGACCGCCGCCAGGCAGTCGAAGATGGCCGGGCTCAGGACATAGGGCCCCGTGACGGCGAGGTTGGACGGCGCGTCCTCCACGGGCGGCTTCTCGACCAGCCCGCTCAGCCGCCAGGCGCGCTCCTCGACCTGCTCGCCCGCGATCACGCCGTAGCGGGCGACGTCGGCTCGCGGCACCTCGATCACCCCAGCCACGCTCCCGCCGAGGCGCTCGGACGCATCGAGCAGCTGGCGCGTCACCGACGGCTCCGCCAGCACGATCTCGTCCGGCAGATAGACGACGAACGGCTCGCCACCCACCGCGTCCCTCGCGCACAGCACCGCGTGCCCGAGCCCGAGCGGCTCGGCCTGCGTGACCGGCACGAGCTCGACCATCCGCGAGACGCGCCTGACCTCGTCGAGCTTGGCGTGGCCGCGACGCTCGAGCGCCGCTTCGAGCGCCGGAGCGATCGCGAAGTACTCCTCCGTCGCCCCCTTGCCCGCCGACGTCACGAGCACGACGCGCTCGATCCCCGCCTCGACGGCCTGCTCGACGGCGTACTGGATCACCGGCCGGTCCACCAGCGGGAGCATCTCCTTGGGAACGGCTTTGGAGACCGGCAGGAAGCGCGTCCCATAACCGGCGGCCGGGATAACGGCGGTGCGGACGTTCATAGCGCCGGGATTCTACCAGCAAGGGCATAGCCCTTGACCCATAAGGGGTAGCGCCGCCGAGCTTACGGGCCGCTTCATGCAGAGCGGGGGTCGCGCTCGCTCTCCGTTCGTGCTGAGGCTCTCGAAGTACGAACGAACGGTGGCCAGGCACCGACGGAGGCGGGCGGACGGGACCGGGGCTGGCGATGGTCTCGTCCGGGCCGGACCACCATCGGCGACGGGGTAGGGGCGCGATTCATCGCGCCCTCGGTCGTGACGCAGGGCGATGGCGCAAGCCGTGCGCCCCGACGGGCCAGGTTCCGCTGGCCGCATCGCTTGCGCCGGAGCGCGCATGGCCCGTAGCATGGTCATGGCCGTGCTAGACGGGGAGCTAGCGGTGCCCTGCACCCGAAATCCGCTTCATGCGGGGTCGAATCCCTCCCCGAGGCCTGGTCCCGGTACCGCTGGTCCGGGCCGGACGCAAAGAGCTGGGCCCTGCGCGGCGGAGACCCGTGAACCCCGTCAGGTCCGGAAGGAAGCAGCGGTAAGCGGATCGCTCCGGGTGCCGCAGACAAGCCTGGCTCAAGTCCGGTCCAATGGGCCAAGTGCCGGGCCGCCAGTTCGACGGGAGGTGCACGGCCACTGACCCGCCGACCTTCTCCTTCGCCGGAGAGGGGGGCGGCGGCGTCCCTTCTCCCCTGCGGGGGAGAAGGCCAGGATGAGGGGGCGGCCGTTCGGCGAGTCCCCCGTACGGCGCACACCGAGTGACGTGCGGCGGTGACGATAGACCCCTCGGCCATCACCTTGGCCCGCACTGTCTGACAGGCCCCGTTGACGCTCCGGCGCACAGCGCTCACCGGGGTGTGCAGAGGGGCGAGGCCCCTCTGCCGGGGGCACGGGGGTGTCCCCCGTCGTTGGCTTCATCACCCCCTTCCTGGCGAGGAAGGGGGACGGGGGGATGGTCGAAACGGCTGCGGGGCACCGACGCCACCGGGGTAACGTCCATGGTCCACCGCTAGTTCAGAGGCTCCCTCGATGCCTGCAGACGCCGCTCCGAAGAAATACCTCGGCCAGCACTTCCTGGCCGACCGCAACATCCTCGGCGCGATCGCCGACGCGGCCGGCGTCGGCCCCGGCGACACCGTCATCGAGGTCGGCCCCGGCCGCGGCTCGCTCACGCGCATCCTCGCCGAGCGCGCCGCCCGCGTCGTCGCACTCGAGATCGACGCCGCGCTCGTCGAGGCCATCCGCCCGTTCGTCCCCGCGAACGTCGAGGTCCTGCACGCCGACGCCCGGCGGGCCGACCCGGCGGCGCTCCTCGGCGGCTGCGGCCCGTACAAGCTCCTCGGCAACCTGCCGTACTACGCCGCCATGCCGATCCTGCGCGCCTTCCTGGAGAGCGCCTGCCCGCCCGCCACCGCCGCCATCTTGGTGCAGCGCGAGGTCGCCAACGCCATGTGCGCCGAGCCCGGCTCGATGTCGCTCGTCTCGCTCGGCGTCCAGCTCTTCGGCCGGCCGCGCACCGTCCGCCTCGTCCGCCCCGGCTCGTTCGTCCCGCCCCCCAAGGTCACCTCCGCGGTCGTCGCCATCGACGTCTACGGCCGCCCGGCGGAGGGCGTGGACGACACCGCCGCGTTCTTCTACCTGGCGCGCGCCGGGTTCAGCGCCCCGCGCAAGCAGCTCCGCAACGCGCTCGCGGGCGGCCTCGGCATCGCGCCCGCGGAGGCCGAGGCGCTGCTCGCTGACGCTGCGCTCGACCCGAAGCGCCGCGCGGAGTCGCTCTCGATGGGCGAGTGGGCGGCGCTGTATCGGGCCTGGCGGCGTAGCACGGCGTAGGGGCGCATGGCGTGCGCCCTGGCCGCGCCCTGTAGAATCGCCGCGTGATCAGCCTTCAGGCCCCGGCAAAGATCAACCTGTCCTTCGAAGTGCTCGGGCGCCGCGCCGACGGCTACCACGAGGTGCGCACGGTGCTCGCCGCCGTCGATATCGTCGACGAGCTCGAGCTGACCGAGGCCGACGCTCTCACGCTCACCGTCGAGCCGGAGGGCGCGGCGCCGGTCGAGGACAACCTCGTGTTGCGGGCTGCGCTGCTGCTGCGCGAAGCCGCCGCCCCCGGAGCGGGCGCGGCGATCGTGCTGCGCAAGCGCATCCCACTCGCCGCCGGCCTCGGCGGTGGCAGCAGCGACGCCGCCGCCGCGCTGCTCGGGCTGCGGCGATTGTGGGACCTCGACCTCTCGGACGACACGCTCGTGAAGCTGGCGGCCGTGCTCGGGGCCGACGTGCCGTTCTTCCTGCGCGGCGGCACGGCGGTGGCCGCGGGCCGTGGCGAGGAGCTCACCCCGCTTCCGCAGCCCCTGGAGGGCTTCGCCGTCGTCGTCGCGCCCGAGCAGCCCGCGGAGGGCAAGACGGCGCGCCTGTACGACATGCTGGGCCCGCAACACTTCTCGGACGGCGGGCGGACCGCCGTGGTGGCGCGCAGGATCAGGGACGGCGTGCCGCTGGGCGCCACGCTGTCCAACGCCTTCGAAGCCGTGGCGCCCGCCGCCTACGCATCCTACGAGCCGCTGCGGTCGGCCTTCGCCGATGCCGGCGCTCGTCCCATGCTCAGCGGCGCCGGACCGGCGATGTTCGCGCTGGCCGCTGGCGAGGAGGAGGCGGAGGCCGTGCGCGAGCGGCTCGCGGCGCGCGGCTACACCGCGTGGGCGGCGCGGCTCCTCCCCGGTGTGGCGGTGAACGGGTAGGGGGCGCGATCCATCGCGCCCCTGTATGTTGAGACAGATTCAAGAAGGAGGAGAATCATGGCAACGATAGAGCGTTCGCAACCCGCGGGGATGTCGCCCAACGCCAATCGGTACACGCACGTCATCAAGGTGGGTCCGTGGGTGACCATCGCCGGGCAGACCGCGTCGGACGAGAACGGCGACGTCGTCGGCGTCGGCGACCCGGCGGCGCAGGTCGCCCAGGTCTTCAAGAACCTGACCACCGCGCTGGCATCGGTTGGCGGCAAGCTCTCCGACATCGTCAAGACGACGGTATACGTCGTCGGCGAAGAGAACCTCGACGCGATCCGCGAGGCGAGGGCAGGCCGCTTCGGCGACACGCCGCCGACCAGCACGCTCGTGGTGATCTCGCGCCTCGCACGCCCCGAGTTCATGCTGGAGATCGAAGCCGTCGCCTACGTGGAGTAAGGGCATAGCCCTTAACCCATAAAGGGTAGGACCGTCGGTGCCCGCTAACGCTGTCATCCCGAGCGCAGCGAGGGATCTCTCGGCGCGGTTCCGACCCGCCTGAATCTGCGAGGCGGGCGGCTGGCTGATGGCCAGGCGGAAGTCCGCCGGCGCCCCTCATGGGGGTCCAGGGCTGTGCCCTGGCTACGCGTACTCCTCGTAGATGCTGTCGAACTTGCCCAGCTTGAGCCGCGCCATGTTCCGGCACACCAGCCGCACCCGCTCGCGGTCCTCGTCGGAGTCCGCGAGCTCCGCGATCGCCTTCGCCGCCCGCTCGGTGTGCTCGATGTCGGCGCTCTTGTGCACCACGAAGAACTCCATCCCCTCCTCCGGCACGTCGTAGTTCTTCCGGAGGTACTCGTCGAACTCGGTGGCGTAGCGCTGGACCATCGTCTCGTTCGAGAGCCCGTTCGCCATGACCTCCACCGGACTCGCCAGGTAGAAGGCGTGGACCGTCGCGGCCGTGTGCAGCAGGCAGCCGTAGGCCGGCAGCGCGTGGTCGAAGTCGTCGTCCGTCAGTCCCAGGGCGAACCCGAGCCTCTTGCACATCGCCGGGTGCGTGAACTCCTCGTACAGCCCGCCGGCCATCGCCATGAACGCCTTGTCGTCGGCCGCGCGCTGGGTCGCGACCAGCGCGAACCCCTTGAGCACCGCCATGTTGTGGATGTAGTGCTGGATCGCGAACCCGCCGATCTGGCGGCCCGTCAGGGTGCCAGCGCGCAGGGCCTCGAAGTAGCGGCTCTCCATCAGCCGCTCGACCCCCGGCTGGATGATCTCCGTCGTGATCTCGTCGACGAACCGCTGATTGCCGGTAGACGTGGCCATCGCACCCTCCCGCCCGCTCTGCCTGGGGCGGCGCGATTGTCGGCCGCGGCGCGGGGACGGTCAACCAGGGCACTGCCCTGGACCCATAACAGTGGCAACCACGGACCTCAGCGTGCTCTGAGCGGCTCGTCGTGCACCTAGGCGGCCCCCGGATCGCTCTGGGATGACCGCTTCGCTTGGAAGGACGGCTCTCAGTCCGCCTGGATCGCTTGTCTGCCGAGCTGCGGCCACGCTGCCGGTGCCATCGAAGCCTCGATCCGTTGGGCCAGAGGGACCTCCTCGTCCCACCGGGCGCCGATGAAGCGCATGCCGTTGTAGCCGTCAGACGCCTCCGACGCCAGCCACACGATGGGCGCCCGCATCACCTCCGGCTGGACCAGCTTGGTGCGGTCGCGGTCGGTATCAGCTGGGAACAAGTTGGTGTTGGCGGCCCCGCCCGGGACCAGCACGTTGGCTGTCACGCCGGTCTCCTCGAGCTCCTGGGCGATCGCTGCGATGAACGCCTCGTGTCCCGCCTTCGTCTGCCCGTACGGAACGCCGTAGGCCCGATACATCGTGTCCAGGCTCGTCGTAACGCCGATGATCCGGCCCCACCGCTGTTCCATCATGTGGCGGACCGCCGCGCGGGCCAGCAGGAACGGCCCCGTCAGGTTCACGGCCATCATCCGGTTCCACGCCTCCGGCGTCAGGTCCCAGAACGGCTGTTGCGGGCTGCCGGATAACCCGCCCGACGTCAGGCTGATCCCAGCGTTGTTCACCAGGACGTGCAAGCCACCCATGCGGTCGATCGTCTCGCGCACGCAACGCTCCGCGTCATCCGGACTGCTCACGTCGCCGATGACCACGTGCACGGAGTCGTCGCCGCCGAGCTCACGGGCGTCGTTCGCGGTCTGTTCGACGCTGTCCTCGTCGACGTCCATCATGGTGACGCGCGCGCCGGCGTTCACGAGAGCGAGAGCCATGATGCGGCCCATGCCGATGTCGCTCCCCGCGCCGGTCACGATGGCGACCTTGCCTTCGAGCGTTCCCTTGTCCATCTGCGGCCTCCCTTCGCGGTAGCGCTAGATTAGCAGCACGCTGCCGGTTGCCCTATGATGCGGCCTTCGCGGAGGTGGACGATGGCGAGCAAGGCTTACTTCGACGCGGACGGCCACATCCTCGAGCCGGAGGCGGAGATCGCCGCATTCTTGGAGGAGCCGTACGCGAGCCATACGCGCAACCGTGGCGGCTTCCTCCCCGGCTTCGATCAATTCCACGGACCGCTCACAGCGGTGAACGGCAGGAATCCAGGGACGTTCGAGCCCGCCCCGGCCGAGCGTTGGCTCGATTTCCTCGATCGGACCGGCACCGACGGCACGGTGATCTTCCCGACGCGCGGGCTGTTCTTCGGCCGTATCACCTTCCCCGAATGGGCCACGGCCTACGCTCGGGCGTACAACACATGGCTGCACGAGAAGTACATCAGCGTGAGCCCGCGTCTCCAAGGCGTGGCGCTGCTTCCGATGCAGAACGTCGAGAGCGCCGTGGAGGAGCTTCACCGGGCCGTCACGGAGCTGGGCATGGTGGGAGGGATGATCCCCTCCAACGGTCTCATGTGGCATGTCGGTGCCCGAGAGTACTGGCCGGTGTACCGGGCTGCTGAAGAGCTCGGCTGCGTGCTCGCCGTCCATGGCGGGAACTACGAGCACCTGGGCTTTGACACCATGGCGAGCTTCCCGACGTCTCGGGCCCTCGGCATGCCCATCGCCTTGATGAACGGCCTCGCCGGAATGATCGCGGAAGGGACCCTGGACGAGTTCCCGAACGTCCGCATCGGGTTCATGGAGGGGGGCACCGCCTGGATCCCGCTCCTGATCGACCGGCTGGAGCGGGAGACCGAGTACGGAGGGCTCAAGCTGCAGCGTGCGCCCGAGGAGTACCTGCGCGACGGCCGCATCTTCGTGGGGTGCGAGGGCAACGAGCGCGCGCTCTCCTACGCCATCGAGCGCGTCGGGCCCGAGCCCTTCATGTTCGCGTCGGACTTCCCCCACGAGATCTCGATGGACAACGCCATGGGGGAGATCGACGAGATCCTCGAGCGCGACGACCTGGCTGAGGAGCACAAGCAGATGATCCTGGGAGAGAACGCGCGCCGCTTCTACCGCCTATAGCGCGGCGATGTAGTGCTGGATCGCGAACCCGCCGAGCTGGCGGACCGTCAGCTCCCCGGCGCGCAGCGCCGTGAAGTACCGGCTCTCCATCAGCCGCTCGACCCCCGGCTGGATGATCTCCCTCGTGATCTCGTCGACGAACCGCTGGTTGCCGGTAGACGTGGCCATCGCACCCTCCCGTCGCGCCAGAGCGTCGGCGGGATTGTCGGCCGCGGTGCCGGGGCGGTCAAGGGCGGCGCGCGCCTATTCGCGCTGCGTCATGCCGGCGCAAAGCTCCGCGAGCGTGAACGCTACTTGTACTCGCGACCTCGCGACCTCGCGGACCTACGAGCGTTCCACCGCGAGCTTGGATGCTTGCCACGCTCCCATCCCCCCAACTAGCTCGGTGATGTCGGGGATCCCCGCGCGCTCGAGAAGGCTGGCGGCCACTGACGAACGGTAGCCCGACGCGCAGTAGACGGTTAGGGCGCGGCCCCGAGGCAGCTCGCCCAACCGCTCCCGCAGTCCGAGCAGCGGGATGTTGACGCTGCCCGGGATGTGGCCCTCATCCCATTCGTGCTTGGCCCGGACGTCGACCGGCAACGGCGGACGCCCGCCAGCGAGCTGCTCGGCTAAGTTGCCAGCGGTGACTCGCTCGGTGCGGTCCACGAGGTCGGGCCCGTCTTCCAGGGCTTGCATCCCGCCGGCCAGGAAGCCTACGGTGTTGTCGAGTCCGACGCGTCTGAGTCGGGTGACGGTTTCCTGCTCCCCACCCGGGTACCCGACGAGCGCGATGGGGGTGTCGAAGTCGAGCACCTCCCCGGCCCACTGTGCGAACGCCCCGCTC
>JACZSI010000212.1 GCA_022574265.1 Chloroflexota bacterium
CATGCGCGAGCGCACCTCGTCCTGCACCATCGCGCCGCCGCCGGTGGAGACGACGAGCTTCGTGCGCGCGGCGAGTGAGGCGATGGCCTCGCGCTCGAGGGCGCGGAAGCCGTCCTCGCCGGCGTCGGCGAAGATCTGCTCGACGGGCTTGGCGGCGCGCTCGACGATGAGCTCGTCGGCGTCGGCGAAGGCCCAGCCGAGGAGCGCGGCGACGCGGCGGCCGACGGCGCTCTTGCCGGTGCCGGAGAAGCCGACGAGGAATATGCGAGCGTGCTCGGTCATGTTTCGCTCAGCTTGTCATTCCGAGGAGTCCTTCCTCGGAGAAAGGACGACGAGGAATCTCTCAGGCGCCGGGAACCGAGGGCCACGAGATCCTTCGCTGCGCTCAGGATGACAGGCGGACGGACGCGCGGCCACGCAGCGCCTCGCCTACCCGCTCGCCTTGTTCGCGCGGGTGCGCGTGGGCGCAGCGCTGGTCCGCGGGCCGACGGTGGCGAGGTAGGCGGCGTGGTTGCGCTTCGTCTCGTCGACGTGGTCGCCGCCGAACTTCTCCAGCATGGCCTCCGCGAGCGTGATGAGCACCATCGCCTCGCCGATCACGCCGCACGTCGGCACGAAGGTGACGTCGCTGCGCTCGTAGTGCGCCTCGGCGGGCTCGCCGGTCGCCGTGTCCACCGTGGGCAGCGGCGCGCGCAGCGTCGCGATCGGCTTGACGACGGCGCGCACCACGAGCGGCTCGCCGGTCGTCATGCCGCCCTCGAGCCCGCCGGCGTTGTTGCTGCGGCGCGGCCAGGGGCGCGCCCACGAGCCGTCGGGCTTGCGCTCCCACTCCTCCGTGGGCTTGATGACGTCGTGGACCTTCGACCCGCGCTCGTTCGCCTGCGCGAAGCCGGTGCCGAACTCGACGCCCTTGACGGCGTTGAGGCTGCCGACGGCCGCGATCAGCTTGGTGGAGAGTTTGGTGTCCCACTGGATGTGCGAGCCGAGGCCGATCGGTGCCCCCGTGGCGATGACCTCGATGATGCCGCCGACGCTGTCGCCGTCCTCGCGCGCCGCGTCGATGGCCTCGGTCATGGCTTTGGAGGCCACGGGGTCGGCACAGCGCACCGGGGACGCTTCGACGGCCGCCCAGTCGATCGGCTCCACGCTTCGCGCCTCGACGCCGCCGATGTTGGTCACGTGGGAGTGGACCTCGATGCCGAACTCCGCGAGGAAGGCGCGGCAGACCGCGCCGACGGCCACGCGGGCGGTGCTCTCGCGGGCGCTTGAGCGCTCAAGGATGTCGCGCGCGTCCTCAGCGGCGTACTTGGCGATGCCGGGGGTGTCGGCGTGGCCGGGACGGAGGCGGTGGATGGGCGTGACCTCGTCCTCGACGGGCTCCTTGCTCATGGTGTGGGTCCAGGGCTTGCCGTCCGGGCCGTTGCCGGTCGAGAAGTCGCGGTTCTCGATGAGCAGCGAGATGGGCGAGCCCAAGGTCCTGCCGTGGCGCACGCCGGACTGGATGACGGCGTAGTCGGTCTCGATCTTCATGCGGCCGCCGCGCCCGTATCCGGCCTGGCGGCGGGCCAGGTCCTCGCGGATGGCCGCCTCGCTGACGGCGACGCCGGCCGGCAGGCCTTCGAGGATGGCGACGAGGCCGGGGCCGTGCGACTCGCCGGCGGTGAGGAAACGCAGCATGACGGCGATATTCTACCAGGGCACCGCGCTGCGACCGCGCCGGTGCGCGGCGGCCGTTTCGACCATCCCCCCGTCCCCCTTCCTGGCCAGGAAGGGGGTGGTAAAGCCAGATACGGGGGACACCCCCGTGCCCCCGGCAGAGGGGCGTCGCCCCTCTGCACACCCTGTGCGGTACATGAAAAGAGGGCATGAGGCAAGGCCGCTTGATGGGGGTGGGGCAGGCGCGCTAGCCCCGTTCGTGCTGAGGCTCTCGAAGCCTGCCCTGAGCCCAGTCGAAGGGTACGAACGGACGCTTGCGCTAGGCGACCGTCCTCCCATGCAAGCCCTTGCTCATCCTTCGAGAGCCTCAGGACGAGCGGATCCATCAGGGGACCCGCAGGGCCACAGCGCCGTTCGGTCTCATTTCGAGTGGATGGCCGGTCGAGATAGAGGTATACGAATCGATGAACGGTCCGACGTAGCCGTCGTCCCGCCGAGGGATGGTCGGACAGCTTGCTCGCACTCGCAGCAGCCGCTCACTCCTGACGGTTGAACGACCAAACCGCGGCGGTCATGAGCGCCAGGGCGAATACGCTCAGCACGGCCACGTCTTCCAGCACG